>DATISV010000602.1:0-4726 GCA_035468505.1 Luteolibacter sp.
GGTTGCCGAAGCGGTAAGTCTGAGTGTCCGAGGTCACGTTTAGACCGATCATGCCGCTCACCTTGAACGGCCCCACGGTCCACGGCGTGGTGAAGTCCGCGCGCAGCGACATGCCGGGTGCCGTCATGCTGTCGGAACTGCGGCGTCCGGCGGATGTGTTGACCGCGTCGTTGCGGACGCTCTCGAAACCGGTGGCCTGATAGACGAGGTTGCCGTCGCTCACCTGGCCCGCGTTGTCATAGCCCCAGAACCAGGTGGTGCCGTCGTTCGCGGTGCCCGCGTCCTGGCGCACGTAGCCGTCGTTGTAAAACCGCTCGTCGTTTGACGCCGCATCGCCGATCGGCGGCACGGTGAGCGAGGAGCCGCCGACGAACGACGGCAGCACGAGCGACTGGCTCCGCGAGCCACCCTCAAAACTCAACCGGCCCATGTAGTGCCACGACGGGCCGCCGGAAAGTGACCACTGCCAATCGCCATTGCGGGCGGGCATGGCGGATTTCGAACCACCGGCCATGACGGCTGACGGGAACATGACCGCGACCGAGGCGGCAATTCGGGGAAGATGGGATTTCATGATAATGAGGGAGCGATGTTGCAGGCGGTGCCGTGGTCAGGGTTCGGGGATTTCCCTCACACGATAGAAACGGCAGGGCTCGCCGGAGGGCGGGGTTTCCGTTCGTGGCGGGCCGCTGTCGATCCATTGCACGCGGTTGCCCGCCGCGCGCACGCGCACTGGCGAGAGCTTCCATGTCTGTGCATCTGCGGAGTAATGGATTTCATAAAGCGCGCCCGGCGTGCTGGCGAACTCGATCATCACCGTGCCATCTTCCATGCGCACACAGCGCTCGACCGCGAGCCCGCCTTCCGGCGCGTCCGGGTGGGTTTCCGGAACGGTGATCAGTTCCACGCTTACCTGCGGATCGATCACCGTGCCGCGGACGGGGGTGTAATATTCGATCAGCAGGTTGACCGAGTCCCCCGCGGCGAGCGGTTGGCGGTGATGGATGATCCAGTCGCCGCCATCGCGGCCGGAAGCGTTGTTGACGGTGACGCCATCCGGCAGGCCGGTGATCCTGAGATCAAAGCCGGCGACTTCACGCGCGCCGGTATTGGTGACGGTGATGGCGTGTTCATAGAGGCCGGTCTGGCGGTTGAGATTCAGCGTGGCGGTGAGTTCGAGTTCCGGTTCGGGATGCGGCGGCACGGTGAAAGTGATCGTGTGCTCGGTTACATTGCCGGCGGAGTCGGTGACGGAAACCGTCACGTCCGACGATCCTGATTCCCACGGATTGTAGATTACTGTCAGATCGCCGGATTGCGGCTGGATTTCCAGGGTGCGGAACACCTCGGGACGCGAAACCGAGACGATCGCCCAGCTCAAGGGGTCGCCGGGATCCACGTCGCCGGCGTAAGGACCCAGCACTAGAGTCATCGGGTCTGCGGCATCGTTCGCGATCGTGGATGTGGGGATTTCCACCGAGAATTCCGGTGCGGAGTTCGCACGGAAGGCCTGCAGGGTATTGCCGGCATAGAGACCTCCGTCGCTGCCGGTCACGAGCAGGTGACCATTGGAATAGGCGAGGATTCCTCCACCGGCAGGGATGGTTTGAACCAATTCTCCGTCCGCCAGACGGAAAACCCAAGTGGCATTGGTGCTGGAAACCAGAAGGTGATCGTTCAGCAACAGCGGTTGTTGGCCGCCGTTGCCGTGGTTGTTGGGCCTTACCGGAGTCGGATAGTTCGCCGTGACCATGCCGTCGGCAAGCGACATTGCCGTCACGCCATCACGATGAATGGCATAAGCGTTACCATTGTGGACTGACGGCGTGCCATCAAACGGACCGCTGCGCCGCCATCTCAGCTCACGTGTCCGAGTGTCGATACACAGAAGCTCGCCGGAATCGACGATGAGCGCGCAATCATCCGCGATCACGGGAATACGCGCTCCTGACTTGTTCATATCCGGCGGGGAGAGGCTCCAGATCACACTGCCCCCTGCGGCCTGATGTTCATAGAGAGTGCCGCCCGAAAATGTGAAGACGCGGTTCCGATGGACGGCGGCAAGTCCTCCCGGGCTTGACGGTGGGGTGTGGTAAAACCGCATGATTCCATCCATTTCCACCGCATACATTCCGCCGTAATACCCGGCGCAGTGGAAAATGCCGCCACTCGTGACGGCCGGGAAACTAAAGGCATCATGCTGCGCCGACATGGGAACGGTCCAAAGCCGTGCACCGGTCGCGTCGTTCAGGCAGTGCAAGCCTGCCGGGGAATTGCCGTGCGTCTGGACATAAATCCGGCCGTCGAACCAACTCGGTGCGCCACGGTTGTAAGAGTCGGCGGACCCGGGATTCGCCGGATAGCTCCACAATGTCTCCCCATTGTGCAGATTGAGCGCCAGCAAGGGGCCGGACTGCCAGTCGGAGATGCCGGTGAACACACGATCTCCGGCAATCACCGGCAGATCCAAACGTCCGATATCGGCCAGTTTCCGGGTCCACGCGGGCTGAAAGGTCACGCGGCCGAGCGTGGCCGGGTGATGGCCGCTGCGCGTGGCTGTGTTGCCCCGGGTGCTCCACGGACCGCCGTCCAGATCAGGCGGGCGGACGCTTATGATCGCCGGTGCGGAATGGGTCGTCCCGGCCTCATTGGTGGCGCTGACGCGGTAGTTGCCGGCATCGTCCATGGTGGCCTTCTCGATGATGAGATATGGCATTGTGGCACCCTCGATAGGCTGGTCGCTCTTGAGCCACTGCCATGAAATCGTTTCGTCATTCCCGACCGAAGCCGTCAGTTGGACCGATTGCCCTTCACCCACATTGATGGAATCCGGCTGACGTATGAATGCCGGAATGTCTTCGGCCCGGATCAATTCGATGAATCCGCCCTGATAACTGTTGGTGCCGCCCGGATCGCTGACCGACCATTGGGCGAACACACGGCTTCCTGCGGCGGAAGTCGGCGATCCGCGGAGGGACGCACGGCCTTGTCCGTGGTCCACGAGAGTCAGGCCTGCCGGCAGGGAGCGGGCCGTAATCACGAGCCCCTCCGTTCCGTCCGGATCGCTGGCTGTGATCTCAATGTCGGCAGGCCGGTCGGTCACCATGCGGGCCGGCGGTGGATTGATGAAATGCGGCCGCCTGTTGGGTTCCGTGTGCAGGCGGTAGCCATGGATTTCGTTCTCGGAACCGACGTAAAGAACGCCGTCGCGCGCCACGAGCGAATGCCCGAACGCATTGGTGCCGGAGGGTGGCATGATGGGGGCTCCGGGAATCCATAGGCCGTTTTGCAGATGATAAACGTGAATCCGCGAAGCATCCCGCTCCGAAACGAACACCATGCCTCCGTGAAGTGCCACGGCATAGCCGAAGCGGGTGTTGCCGGTGGACGAGGGATTGCCGATTTCCTGCGCGAGATTCCATCCGGTCCGTGTTTTTCGATAAATATGGATCTTGCGGTTGGCTGTCGAGACGCTCCATCCGCCTGGCGCGAGAACGGCGGTGGAGCCGTCAAGGGCCACCGCGCCACCCGCGTGGTTTCCGTTGGTATTGGTCGGTTGAAGTTTTTCCCTTTGAACCCAAGTGGCGGTTCCCGGGACAAACTCGAAGAAATAGGCTCTGCCGGGACGCGAGGAGAAACCATGTGCGCCAATCAGGGCCTGGGTCCCATCGATGGCGATCGATGAGCCAAAAGTGTCGCCATTGACACCATCGCTGGCTTGCAAGCTGCCGATCACCCGCGGTTGCGGCCACTCGATTCCGGCGATCACCCGTCCGGGACCGGACGATTGCGGCGCGGAGAGACCGGCGAGCACGTGCCCGCCATCGGACGCAAGAGCCGTGGCCGTGGAACCCAGCGCAGCGGGCGGCGACAGCATCAATGGCTGGCGTTGACGCCAATGTCCTGAGAACGCATCGCGCGACCAGATGGCCAGTGCGGTTGGCTTGGGATTAAACGAGTCGTTTTTTTCCGCCCTGAACATCCAGCCTTGGCCACTTGCCGCGATTTCCGAGTAGGAAGTGATCGAGCCGGTGAATATGCCTCCGATGTGTTGCTCGAAGGTCAAGCCGCCACTCATCGGATCGACGGCATAGCTGGAGCTATGGGATGCGTGATTGGAAGCCAGCAGCGACGCTCCTTGGTCCAGCATGATGCCGGCAGGGGCGAAGGGCGCGGCGAATGTCAGAGGCTCCCCAATCGCTGGAAACGGAATATCGAAATGACGCACGGTGCCCGGCAGGATTCCATCGGGAGTCATGGCGTCGATTCTCCAGAAGTATCGATACCCCCATGCGGGCGGGGTTTCGAAACCGAAGCGATTGTCCGTCGAGGTGCCGAGATGCCATTCCGATCCAGGTGTGGCATTTTGCACGCTTTGTAGCGAAGTGCCGAAATAAACCTGATAGGCTGTCGCACCGGGCGCTTCGGACCAGCGCAGGCCGTCGAATTCATCGAATGGCACGGTGGATCCCGGAATCGGGCGTGGTCCGGGCAACTCGACCAATGTCGCCAGCTCGATGCTGGCAACGGTTCCCATGGAGGCATTGAACAATACAAGATGGCGCCCGGTGGCGTCGATTGCGCTGACCGCGCTGGGAAATGGCAGCGTGGCGGCCAAGTCGCCGCTGTCGGACCACCAGATCGCCGATTCACCGACGGCAATTTCGCCGTCGGAATTGGTCGAGATCACATCGCCGGGCAGGATTGCACGTGGCGTAGCGGGAGT
>DATISV010000603.1:0-4419 GCA_035468505.1 Luteolibacter sp.
GCGCCTGGAAGGTGGGCGAAGTCCACTACGATCTGGGAAACGATTTCCACAGCGCCATGCTCGGACCCTCGATGACCTACAGTTGCGGCTACTGGCGGGACGCGGAGACGCTTGAGGAGGCCCAGCACGCGAAACTCGACCTGATCTGCCGCAAACTGTGTCTGAAGCCCGGCATGCGGCTGTTGGACATCGGCTGCGGATGGGGCGCATTGATGGCCCACGCGGCCGACCGCTACGGCGCGCGCTGCACCGGAGTCACCATTTCCAGGCAGCAGGCGGAATATATCGGAAACCACCATCCGGACCCACGCGTGGAGGTGGAATTGCGCGACTACCGCGACCTTGCGGGACGCCATGACCGGATCGCGAGCGTGGGCATGTTCGAGCATGTTGGCAGGAAAAACCACCGCGCCTTCATGCGGACGGCTCACCGCTGTCTGTCGGACAACGGAGTTTTCCTGCTCCACACCATCGGCCGGAACAGGCATGGCGGCGGCACGGATCCATGGATCGACAAATATATATTTCCGAATGGCGAGCTGCCATGCCTGGATGACATCGCCACGGCCATCGACGGCCTGTTCGTGGCCGAGGACATCCACAACATCGGCGCCGACTATGACAAAACCCTGATGGCATGGCACCACAACTTCGAGCAGGCTTGGCCGTCCTTCACGCAGGCCATGGGCGAACGTTTCCGCCGCATGTGGAGATATTATCTGCTTTCCTGCGCGGGAGCGTTCCGCGCGCGCGAACTTCAGGTGTGGCAATGGACGCTCACCAGGCACGGCATGCCCGGCGGCTGTGGCAGGGTTGCCTGACCGGGCCACGTCTCCGGCACCGGTCATCCGCGCATGAACATCTCCCTGATCGGTCCCGACTGATCGTGCTTGAGGGCCATGTCGAAGGCACCGTAGTGCTTGACCGGATTGCCGTAGGCGTTGAGCAGTGTGGTGTAGAAATTGCCGAGAGTCTTGTGGTTTTCGGCGCCCCAATACGGCAGGCGGATGTATTGGCGGGCGATGTTGAGGCGGGAATTGGCGCCGGAGAGGACGACGAAGGGAAACTCCGTGCCGTGGGCGTGGAGCGTTTCGCCACCGTCCGGGAAATAGAACAACATCGGGTTGTCGAACATCGTGCCGGTGCCTTCGGGCACGCTCTTTAGGCGGGTGACGATGCGGTCCACCAATGTCATGTGGTGCTCGCCGCAGCGCTTGCGGATGTCGTCGGCCGCGACGCCGCCGTAGCTCTTGCCGTGACCGACGTCGTGCATATTCACCTTTTCCCCTTCGAGGCCGGTGATGCCGGTGTAGTCGTGGCCGAGTTCGTCGATGGTGAACGCGACGACGTTGGTGAGGCCGGAGATGAGCGAGGAGAGCAGCACCTCGACGTGGCCGGCCTGGCGGTCGAATGTGCTCATGTCATCGGCGAGGTAGCGGGCGTCGAGTTCCGGAACGTGTTGTTTCACGATGTCCGCCATTTCGTCCACCTTGCGGTTGCGCACGCGGATGTCTTCGATGGATTGCGCGTAGTTGCCGACCTTGCGGTGCTCGATGCCGTCGAAACGACGCGCCAGCTCGGCCTGGTTTCCGCCGACGAATTCGAGCAGTCTGCGTTCGAGTTGATAGCGGACCCTGCCTTCCTTGTCGGACGAGACCGACTTGAAGATTTCATCCACGGCGATCTTCGGCGAACCGAAGGCATAGTTCGGCTGTTGCGCGCCGCGCGCCGAGAATCCCATGGCGATGGTGTCGAGCCCGCCGCGGGCATTGCCGCCACCGGTCGGGAAGCAGGCGAGTTCAATGTGTTCGAGCGGCGAGGGAAACAGTTTCGCGAGTTCGAAATCGACGGTCGCCCACTTGATCGAGCTGAGCCGTTCGTTTGCCTTGAAGACGCCGAGCGAGGAGCACCACGAGTGGTGGCCGACGGTGCACATTTTCCCCGACAGGCCCTGGAGCAGTGTGAGGTTGTCCTTGTGCGCTTCGAGCGGTCCCATCCAGTCGGGCAGGCTGTGCTTGTCGAGGCCCACACTGAAGGCCTCCCTGCGTTTCTCCTTTTCCATTTCCTCTTTGGAGAATGTCGGTGGAACGAGGAACGACGGATACAGGCCGTTGCCCTTGTGGATGAAGATGAAGCGCATCGGCGCGACACCACCGGGCCGCGGCGCGAACTGCGAGGCGGAGACGCGGGGCAATGCTCCGGGCAGGGACAAGCCTCCCAGGGCGAGGAAGGCGTTGCGGATGAAGTCGCGGCGATCGGTCATGATTCGGTGGGTGTGGTTTTTCGGTAGAGAAAGGATTCGGAGGTGAGCAGCGAAACGATCACCGCCCGGAAACTGCCGCCGCTTTGAACATAGGCGCGGTCGGCGTCGATCAAGGTTTTCGAATCGGACAATACTTCGTTCCGGCCCATGTAGAAGCGGAACGCGTGGCGGATGATCGACTGGCGGACCCGCTCGGATTTCGCCAGGCGTCCGATCATGTCGATAGCATCGGTGACATCGCCGTCGAGCCGCGGATCGCCGGTGCCTTCGAGTTTGCCGGTGGTGACCACGGGCAGGGTCTTGTATTGATTGAAAGTAATCTTGCCGTTGCCGTTCTTGATCAGGTTTTCCGGGTTTTCCAAAAACTCCTCCATGCGGTAGCGGCCGAAGTCGTCATACATCTCGAAGGACAGGCCGAGCGGGTTCATCGAGTAATGGCATTTCCAGCAGGACTCGGGCTTGGTCACGATCTCGACGCGTTCGCGGAAGGTTTTGTGCGGATCTTCCGGAACCTGGGCGTCCACGGTGATCGGGATGTCGGGCACGCGGCCGGCCAGCAGTTTCTCGCGCACCCAGCGGCCGCGGCGGATGGGGTCGGCGTGGAAATTCGTCGAATGCGCGATGAGCCAGGCGGGGTGGGTGAGGATGCCCATACGGTTGGGAATCGAAAACGGCTGCTCGGTCGGGTAGTCCCACAACTCCATCGGTTCGGGTTCCTTGGCTTCCTTGGATCGCCAGTTTCCATATCGATGGATGCTCGGCGTGGGAGGCAGGCCGTAGAATGTGGAGTGGTGGAAGGTGTAGCCGTGCGCCCACGGCACCGTGGTGAACGGCGTCCGGTTCTTGCCGAAGTAATCCTCGAAGAACGTCATGTAGGCGAACAGCAAACCGGGGCGGTTTCCGTCCAGCTCGCGCATCGAGGGGCGCTCCTTGATGAATTCGAAGTTTGCGGAGATGACGCCGGCCGGATCGTTTTTCCAATCGGTGCGTTTGAGATGTTGATACACCTCGCGCCATTCCTTGATGATCTTCGCGCCCTCTTCGTTGCTGCGGTTGTGATAGACGAAAAACTTGTCGGAGGTGAGCAGGTTGGTGAACACGTCCCGATCCTTCTGCAGGTGCCAGTCCACGATCCGGTCCGCCTCATCGACAAGGAAACCGGGCGTGCCAAGCGTGCCGCGGTCCGGATTCTTGTAATAGCCTTCGCTGCGTTCGGTGTCCTTGAAGATCCTGCCCGCCATCGGATAGCCGAAGAAGTCGCGGAAGAAACGGTTGATGCGCGGATGGGAGGTGACATGGGAAGTCACCTTGCCGGTGGTGAACGCGGGATCGACCGAGCCTTTGTAATACTCCTTGTCATTGAGCAGGCGCGTGACCTCGCGATGATAGTCCTCGCGGGTGTTGAGTTTTCCGGTGGCGGCGGCTTCCAGCAAGGCGGCATCCGGTCCGCGGTCGCCGAGCGCGTAGGAAATGGCATAGGCTCCCTCGCGGGGTGAGAGCATTTTCCTGCCATGGCGGTCGGGATTTCCCGCGCCGAATTCGAGGCGGTAGAGAAACTCGGACTCGAGCAGCACGGCTACGAGCATCTGGCGGAGGCCCTCGGTGTTGCCGCCCAACTGGATCGCCTCGCGGGTGAGATCGAGGTATTTGCTTAACTCCGCGTCATCCGGCTCGCGCCGCAGCACCAGGTCGAACTGGGTGTGGATGGCCGCGGCGAGTTGCTGGCCGGTCGGTGTGCCTTTTTCGAGAATCACCTCTTCGAACGCGGCCGGCGTGCTGCGGGGCGACCAGCGGTCGCGCATGTCGGGAAACTCGTCGGCGCGGATTTCGCCGTTCTTGACCCGCGCGGGGCGGATCTGTTTTTGGGAGATCCACTGGGCGTTGGACATCATTTGCAAGAGGTGCCCGCCGCTCAGGATGTCGTTGTCATAATAACGGACGCCGGATTTCTCCGGCAGGTTGAAGGGATTGGTCACGCCGTAGAGGGGTGTGTTGCGCTCTCTGCCCTCCAGGCCGAACACATCCAGCACCCGCTCGCGGAAAATCTGCGGACTCACCAGCCAGCGCCGCCCCGGGGTGAAGGCGGCGGCTTGGATTTTTCCGCTGAACAACATGTCGTGATTGACGGAATTGCCGTAGTCCGGGTAGCGGAGCTT
>DATISV010000604.1:0-1537 GCA_035468505.1 Luteolibacter sp.
GTCGGCACGTCCGCTACTACGGTGCACGGGTTCGCGCCGCGTTCGAGCGCGAGCAGATAGGTGAACGGTTTCACCGCGGATCCGGGCGAGCGGATGATCCACGCGCCGTTCATCTGGCCGCTGCCGGCTTGGAAAGCCTCGTCGCTGGCCGCCGCCATGGCGAGCACGTCGCCGCTCGGGTTGTGGATCACCACCGCCGCCGCGCTGGTGGCGTGATGTTTCCTGATGAGCCGGAGTTGATCGGACAGGCGGTCTTCGACGAAACGGTTGAGCGGCAGATCGATCGTGGTGCGCACCGGCCCGCCCTGCGGCGGCAGGACCTTGCGGCGCTGGAGCAGGAGATCGACGAAATGCGGTGCCTGCCAGGCGTGCCGAGGCGGCGTGAGGTGCAGCGGCTCTTCGAGCGCGCGGGCACGTGCCTCGGAATCGAGCCAGCCGTTCTCATGCATGCGGGCGAGCACCCACCGCTGGCGCTCGCGGGCGGCCGATAGGTTATCGTGCGGGTCCAGTCGTCCCGGGGCGCGTGGCAGCGCCGCGAGTATGGCGGCCTCCGCGGCGCTGAGGTCGGAAGGGGGTTTGGAAAAATAGAACCGGCTGGCCGCGGCGATGCCGTGCTGGAGATTGCCGTAATCGAGCCGGTTGAGATATTCCTCCAGGATGCGGTTCTTGCTCCACTCGCGCTCGACGCGGCGGGCCAGCCACATTTCCGTCAGTTTCCGTTGCAGCGTGCGCGGTCCCGGACGGGAAAGTTTCACCAGTTGCTGGGTGATGGTGGATGCGCCGGAGCGCGCCTCGCCGTGGCGCAACGCACTGCCTGCCGCCCGCGCGGATGCCAGCCAGTCGATGCCGGAATGATCGAGAAACCTCCGGTCTTCAGCGCTGAGCGTGGCGTCGATCAAATGTGGAGATATGTCATCCAGTCCGCAGGATTTCGCATAGCGACGCTCGTCCACCAGCAGCATGCGAAGCGAGTTGCCATGGCGGTCGAGAAACTCGGCGCTGCCCTGCGGTGGTGATGCCAGCTCTGTGGGAAACGGCGTGAGCCGCAGCGCGATTTCCACGGCAAGGAGCAGCAGGCCTATGGCTGCGAACACGTGGATCAATCGCCTGCGTGTGCGTTTCATCACTCGATGGCGGCCTGGCTGCTGAGGGTTTCCGATTTGCCCAGTCCGAAGCGCTCGGGCCGATACATTTCCTCCACCTTGGTGGGGCCTGCGTGGACGGTGCCGGCCATGCGGACGCGGGCGAGATAGCGGAAGGTATAACTTCCCGGTGCGAGGTGGTCGCAGAAATACAACACCCGGTCGGCGCGCGTCTCCCGGTGGTCGCTCACCCAATCGGTTTGCCGCAAACCGCCCACCGCGCGGCTCTGGAACACCGGGTTGACCGCTTCAAGAATCGCGGGCAACGGGTCGTCGATGGCGACGAAGTGGCCGGGGCGCACGGTTTCCACCCGTAACGTCACCACCAGGCGGTCGCCGACCTTGAGGCCGGTGGCTTCCGTTAGATCACCGTCGTCGCCGAGTTTTTGATAGCT
>DATISV010000605.1:0-3235 GCA_035468505.1 Luteolibacter sp.
GGTCGATGATTTCGACAAGCATCGGCAGGTCCATCGAGAGGCGCAGGATCTTGGCGGTATGAAGATGGCTGGATTTGCCAAAGCCCATCGGGCCGCGCAGCACGGTGGCTCCGGCGAGCTGCATTTCGCGCGCCTTGAGCACGATGGCCTCATATAGCGGGCGGCCATGCCAGCGGTCGCTCTCGCCGATGTAGATGCGCAGTTGGACGGCGTCGATGGAATCCTGCATGGCGGTGATCAGTGGGAGTTCATTGCGTTTGCCAGGCTGTGGCCCAGCCACACGCCGGTGAGGCAGAGGAGCACGGAGAGCAGCACGTTGCCGCCGGCGCGCAGCCAGTCGCCATCGCGCATCAGTTCGAGCGTCTGGAGGCTGAACGAGGAGAAGGTCGTGTAACCGCCGAGCAAGCCGAGCATCAGAAACTGCCGCGCGCCGGGTGAAACCAACCAGCGCCCATCCGGTGCGGTGGCCGCGGCGATGAATCCGATCGCCAGCGAGCCTGATAGATTCACCATCAGCGTGCCCCACGGGAACGTCTCGCCGAAACGCCGCGCCACCATGCCGGAAACGGCGAAGCGGGCCGCCGATCCCAGCCCGCCGCCGATGAAGATCCATAGATAGCTCATGCCGATTCCTGAAATGCGGAATCACGATGGCGGCCGGCCGTTTGCTGTCAATCCACAAGCCGGGCGTGGTCCGGCGATCCTCCGCGACCGCGCACACGCGTTCACGTGATGCCGCTGCGGCCGGAATCGGGATAGTCTTCATTCGTTGCCGCGAGCTTCCCGCCCCCCAGGAAAACGAGGTGACGATTCCCCCCGGAAAAACAACCCCGGCGGAACCCGAAGGCATCCTCTCCCCCATGTGCTTCGGTTTCCGCCGGGTTCTTTTTTGGCCTGCGGGGTGCCGCAATTTGGAATGGCGCGAGGGGAGGTTTGTCTTTATGGCGGCGGCGCTCCGCATGACAAACGACCTCACCGTGATCAAGGCCGGCACCGGCGTGCTGACGAAATCCGCCGACGGCACGCTGGACCGTGCGGCGCTGGTGCATCTCGTTTCGGCGATTGCCACGCTGGTGGATGCCGGGCACCGGTGCTTGTTCGTTTCCTCGGGCGCGGTGGGATCCGGTGTTTCGGCGTTCGGGCTGGACGAGTATCCATCGGACACGGCGACGCGCCAGGCCTGCGCGGCGGTCGGGCAGGCGCGCTTGATGCAGACCTACAGCGGGCTGTTCGAGAATTTCGACATGACGGTGGCGCAGGTGCTTCTGACCGCCTCGGATCTGGCGACGCCGGAGCGCGCCGCCTATGTTTCCTCCACGCTCGGCCGCCTGCTGGCCGAGCCGCGGATTCTGCCGATCATCAACGAGAACGACTCGGTGGCGGTGGAGGAGTTGAAATTCGGCGACAACGACATGCTCTCGGCGCGCGTGGCGAAACTGGCCGGCGCGAAACGCCTGATCCTGCTCACCAGCGTGGACGGCCTGATGGACCCGGAAACCGGCGAACTGGTGACCGAGGTGCGGGACATCGATGACGCCTTCCGCCATGTGCGCGACGACAAGGGCCGCTTTTCGATGGGCGGCATGGCGTCGAAGTTGAAGGCGGTGAAATTCGCGATGGACGCCGGCATCGAGACTCACATCGCGCATGGCCGCCACCCGGATCGCATGGCGGGCATCGTGGCCGGCATGGGGATTTCCACCCGCTTCCATCCGGCGGTCGCAGGTTGATTATCGGCGGGGCTGGTCTTGAATGCAGGCATGCAAACGCTGCCGCCTGCCATGGTCCCGACCGGACTGCTCTCGTTCGACTTCGATGGCACCCTGCACGACCCGGCGTCCGATCCGCCGGTGCCGCACGGGTTTTTCCAACTCGTGCGATGGTTGCGGCGCGACCGCGGCACCTTGTGGGGCATCAATACCGGCCGCTCGCTGGAGCATTTGGCGGAAGGATTCAAGGAAAGCGCATTCCCGTTCCTGCCCGACTGGGTGGTGGCGCGCGAACGCGAGATTTACCTGGCCGATGGAACGGGCGGCTGGCAGCCGCACGCGGCGTGGAACCGCCGCTGCGAGCGCGAGATCCATGCCTTGTTCACCGAGGCGGCGGAGTTGTTGCGCGAGATGCGCCACCGGATCGAGGAGCATACCGGCGCGAAATGGTTCGAGTGCGATGGCGATCCGGCCGGCGTGATCGCGCGGACCGAGGAGGAAATCGAGTGGATCATGGGCAATGTGATCCCGCTGGCAGCGGTGGAACCGCGCCTGTCATGGGAGCGCAACACGATCTATCTGCGCTTCGGCCACCGCGATTTCCACAAGGGCAGCAGCATGGCGGAAATCGCCCGCATCCACCGGCTCGCCGCGGCGCAATGTTTCGCCATCGGCGACAGCCACAACGACATCGGCATGCTCGATCCCACACACGCGGCGATGACCGCCTGCCCCGCCAACGCGGTGGCGGAAATCCGCGCGCATGTGGGAAAAAACGGCGGCTTGGTCACGCGCGCGGCGCACGGCGATGGCGCGGTGGAGGCGCTGAGGCATTATTTCGAAGTGCCGGAGGAGGCGGGGGAGTCACTGCTGGCGAGATGAAATTCACCGCTCCGCACCAACTTGCCGGAATACCGCGAATGGGCCGAAACATCCCTTGAGCATTCGGGCAATACGTTGTATTGCTCAAACGAATGAGCGAACTCTCCTTCGAGTGGGATCCGAAAAAGGCGGCGGCCAATGCCGCGAAACACGGCGTCACATTTGAGGAGGCGAAAACGGCGTTCCTTGATGACGATGCGCTCGTGATTCCGGACCCGGATCACTCCGAGGAAGAGGAGCGCTTCATCATCATGGGGCAAAGCAGCGGGCCACGGATGCTGGTGGTGGTCCACTGCTTCCGGAAAACCGGCACATCCATCAGAATCATCTCGGCCAGAAGGGCCGGAACCAAGGAACAACAACCCTACTGGGATAAACGACCATGAGAACGGAATACGACTTTTCGAAAGCGAAGAGGAATCCCTACGCCACGCGGCTCAAGAAGGCGGTCACCATCCGTCTGGAGCCGAACGTCATCGACTACTTCAAGACGATGTCCGGCGAAACCGGAATCCCCTACCAGAACCTGATCAACCTTGACCTGCTGGATTGCGCGAAGGCCGGCCGCAAGCTGTCACTCACATGGAAGAAGTGATGGCAAGTAACAAGAAGCCTCTGCCGCCCCGGTTCCAAGCGTGGGTGGA
>DATISV010000606.1:0-1526 GCA_035468505.1 Luteolibacter sp.
GGAAGCAGGGGTGTTAGGATGGCCGCCAGCTCCCGACCCCACCCGCGAAATGAATGGAAAACCCCGCCTGAGTTTCTGGCAGATCTGGAACATGTCGTTTGGATTCCTCGGAATCCAGTTCGGCTGGGGGCTGCAGTTGGCGAACATGAGCGTCATCTATCAGTTTCTTGGCGCGGTCGAATCGGACATCGCCTTCCTGTGGCTGGCCGCGCCGCTCACCGGACTGCTGGTGCAGCCGGTGATCGGCTATATGAGCGACCGCACATGGACCCGGCTGGGCCGCCGCCGGCCGTATTTCCTGGTGGGCGCGGTGTTCGCGAGCCTGGCGCTGATCGCGATGCCGAATTCCAGCGCGCTGTGGATGGCCGCGGGGCTGCTGTGGATTCTCGATGCCTCGGTGAACATCAGCATGGAGCCGTTCCGCGCCTTCGTGGGTGACCTGCTGCCGCCGGAGCAGCGCAAGACCGGCTTCGCCACCCAGAGCCTGCTGATCGGCGCGGGCGCGGTGCTGGCCTCCGCGTTGCCATGGCTGCTGACGAATTGGTTCGGCATGCAGGGGACCAGCCCGGACGTGATCCTGGTGGCGGCGGATGCGGCGCGGCTGCCGGTGAGCCTTTCGTCCGCCATTCCAGCCACGGTGCATCTGGCGTTTTACATTGGCGCGGCGATTTTCCTCGCGGCGGTGCTCTACACCATATTCACCACCCGCGAGCACCCGCCGGCGGACATGGAGGCGTTCCGGCGCATGAAGGAGCAAAGCTCGGGAGTCGGCGCGGTGTTCACGGAAATCATCGAGGGCATCCTGTCGATGCCGCGCACGATGAAACAACTGTCCGTGGTCCAGTTTTTCACCTGGTTCGGCTTGTTCTGCATGTGGATTTATTTTGTGCCGGCGGTGGGCAAGAAAGTCTTCGATGGCCAGCCGCTCGGTGCCGATGGGGCCGTCGCCAAACAAGTGGCCGACGATTCCAATCTTCACCTTGTCGCGGCCGCCAAGACGACGCTTGCCGAGGTCAGGGAAAACGGTTCGGGCGGGCCGGTGGAACTGGGAATCGACCGCTATTTCGCGCGTTTCCTCGAACTCGCGGCCGAGCGCCTCGATGCCGACGGCATGACGCCGCTGGAAAAACGCAATCCGCTCTACACGACCACGGCGGCGATTTTCATGGAGGGCGGCGACCCACAGGAAATGGCTGGCAAATTGCGCGGGCGCCTCGAAGCGGCCGAGCGTTTCCAACGCGGCACCGAGTGGGGCGGGCTGTGTTTCTCGATGTACAACCTGGTGGCGTTCTTTTTCTCCTTCGCGCTGCTCGCGTTGGTGAGGCGTTTCAGCGCGCGCGGCATCCACATCGCCTGTCTGGCGCTGGGCGGTGTCGGGCTGGCGTCCGCGGCCTACGTCACCAGCGACAAGGGCTTGCTCGCCTCGATGTTCCTGCTGGGCATCGCGTGGGCCAGCATTCTCTCGATGCCCTACGCGATGCTCTCGAACGTGATCCCCGGCGATAAAATGGGATTCTACATGGGGG
>DATISV010000607.1:0-18252 GCA_035468505.1 Luteolibacter sp.
CACTTGGCGCAGGAAAAGTCACCGCCGTCGGTCCCCATGTGGACATCAACTTCACGGGTCGGGTTGGTCATGGTCGAGTCGAGGTCGCCGTGTTTCACCGCATCGCCGCCGCCGCCGTAGAAGTGGCAGGCCCCGCAATTCTGGCGGCTGGATTTGCCCGCATTTTGGGCGATCTGCGTCAGATCGAGACCGGGGACCGGGGCGCCGGCACTCTTGGGCTCTTTTTTGTAGGTTCCGGTGGTGTCGTGGCAGACGAGACAGTCGATGTTGTCGGGATTGGTGAGTGGAACGTCCATGTCAGTCCAGCCAACGCCGATGTGACAACTCGTGCATCGCGGTTCGTTCGACGACACGGCCACGCAGAAATTGTTGATCACGTTCTTTTTCCCGAGCACCTGGCCACTCGCCGGATCGCTGTGGTTCCAAGTCCAGTGGCTGGTCGCCATGAGATCGGTGCGGTGCCTTGAGGGATGGCAGTCCATGCAAGTTGACGAATTGACGTATTCGGTGATTTCGAGGTGGTCCTCCACGGCCTGGAGGGTGAATGGCGAGACCAGCACACTGGCGACCGCAACCAGGACTATTTGCTGCAACGGGGAAGGATGGGATTTCATGATCGGCATGGCTTTGAGGCACTTTCGATCCCGTCACATTTGCCCGGGCCATACGCCGACCCGGTCCACGGAATCGAGCCGATCCTAACCGGTTTCCCTGAGCCTGCTGCGCGAATTCCGCGTCAATCACGCGCAGATTCCGCGGCGGGCGGATTCGTCTCCAGACTGTGACAAGCGGCGATAGCCCGTCGGAGACATGCCCCTCAGTGAGCGAAACACACGGTTGAACTGTGAAATCGACTGGAATCCCACCTCGAAACAGATCTCGGTGACATCCATGGCCGTCCGCCCGAGCAGGAACATCGCATGACCGACGCGGACCGCCCCGATATAGCGGGTGACCGTATGGCCGGTCTGCTGGGAAAACACGTGACACAAGTGGTCCTCGCTCGCCCCGCACGCTTTTGCGACCACCCCAAGGCTGATCTTGTCGCGATAGTGCCGCTCGATGTGACGGCAGGCTCGCCGCACCAGCGGCGACAGGGTTCTATTGGACAAGAACGAGTCGATTCTGAGGCGGTTGGTCAGATACGGCAGCGACAACTCGATCAACTCAATCGCCGCCTCGTATTCCATGATCGTTTTCCCGTGTGCCTTCACACGCCCGGAAACATCCTGATCGCCCTGACCGTCAGGGGTGACCGCAACCCGACCGGCCAGCACAAGCAGTTTCCGCCCGCCGAATTCGCCGATCGTGCAGACGGAAAAACGCATCCCGGCATGGCAGGTGCACGACTGGAATCCACCACGCAAAGCCGCCGCATCACAGGCTGAGCGGAAGCATCGTTCACAGGCCACGCTCGCCTCGCGGCTCTGAGCCAGATTGCGGCACTCCTCGCTCCGGATCCTGTCGGCGACTGTGGTCCATGAGTCACCTTCCTGATAGACGAGATCGAGTTCCATCCGAGTCGATTGCCAGAATGATTCGGCAAAACGACGGAAAAAACCGATCCCCTGACCAAAATGGTCGAGGCAATCCTCCTTCGAGCCGCCAGGCACACTGGACATTCCCCATTCAGCCTGACCCTGGCTTTACCCGACAAGCTCAAAAACCACGCCTGCTTGGCGGCTGCCGCTCTGGCACAAGCCAGCGCGACCAAAGTGGCGGACAGGCGGATTCGGAAGCGCAACGATCTTCCATGACCGCGCCTGCACAGTTCACGCCTCCCTGCCGCAGCAGTTCTTGTATTTCTTGCCGGAGCCGCAGGGGCACGGGGCGTTGCGGCCGGCGTTCTCGATCGAGAAGCTGGGTTTGCGCTTGGGCAGGTTGAGCTTGAGCTTGGTCTCGCCGCCAGCCTCGAGCGCCGCGCCGGAAATGTTGCCGGAAGTGGCGACATTGGCCTGGCTGAGCGCTTCCTCGCCGCCGTGGAGCTGTTGCGGGGCGCTGTGGAGCTGCTTGAGGAAGGATTCGAGATTCGCGGCGGAGCGGAACAGGTTCTGTAGTGCCTCCTGCTTGATGGAATCCATCAGCGTGACGAACAGGTTGTAGGCCTCGTTCTTGTATTCGACGAGCGGGTCCTTCTGGCCCTGGGCGCGCAGGTGCACGCCTTCGCGCAGGGCGTCCATGTTATACAAATGTTCCTGCCATTGCTTGTCGATGGCGACGAGCACCATGCGGCGCTCCTCCTGGTCGAGCACCTCCATCGGCAGCTTGCCGACGCGGATCTCGTAGGCCTCCTTGACCTTTTTCACCAGCATCGCGGAAATCGATTCCTCGTCGAGATTTTCGAGGGCATCGCTCTCAGTAACGCGGATCGGCAGGGTGGCGTTCACCCAGTTGAGCAGTTCCTTGAAATCGGGCAGTTCGTCGTCGCGCTCGCTGAGGTATTCGCGCACCTTCGCGGGAATGGTTTCCTCGATGATTTCGTTGACGAGGTTGCGCGGAGCTTCGGTGGTGAGCACTTCGTTGCGGTAGCCGTAAACGACCTCGCGCTGCATGTTCATCACGTCGTCGAAATCGAGCACGCGCTTGCGCCAGGTGTAGTTGCGCTGTTCGACGCGCTTCTGGGCGGTTTCCACCGACTTGTTGAGCCACGAGTGTTCGAGCGCCTCGCCCTCCTTCATGCCGAAGCGCTCCATCATGGAGGTCATGCGGTCGGCGGCGGCGAAGTTGCGCATCAGGTCGTCCTCGAACGAGATGAAGAACTGCGATCGGCCGGGGTCGCCCTGGCGGGCGCAGCGGCCGCGGAGCTGGCGGTCGGTGCGGCGCGATTCGTGGCGCTCGGTGCCGATGACGAACAGCCCGCCGAGATCGGCGACGCCTTCGCCGAGTTTGATGTCGGTGCCGCGGCCGGCCATGTTGGTGGAGACGGTGACGGCACCGCGCTGGCCGGCGCGGGAGACGATCTCGGCTTCCTGGGCGTGGAACTTCGCGTTGAGCACCGCGTGCGGAATCTTGGCGCGCTTGAGCAGGCGCGAGAGGGTTTCCGAGGCCTCGACGGAAGCGGTGCCGCAGAGGCACGGCTGGCCCTTGGCGTGGGCCTCCTCGATTTTCGCGATCACCGCGTTGAACTTCTCGCGGCGGGTCTTGAAGACCTGGTCGTTTTCATCGACGCGGATGTTGGGCGCATTGGTCGGAATGGGCAGCACGTCGAGCCGGTAGATATCATGAAACTCGGCGGCCTCGGTCTCGGCGGTGCCGGTCATGCCCGCGAGTTTCTGATAGAGGCGGAAGTAGTTCTGGATGGTGATCGTGGCGAAGGTCTGGGTTTCCTTCTCGATGGCGACTCCTTCCTTGGCCTCGACCGCCTGGTGCAGTCCGTCCGACCAGCGGCGGCCGGGCATTTCGCGGCCGGTGTTTTCATCGACGATGATCACCTTGCCTTCCTTGACGACGTATTGGACATCCTTCTCGAACACGCAGTAGGCCTTGAGCAACTGGGAGATGCTGTGGATTTTCTCGGCCTGCGAATCCATCTTGCGCTGGCACTCCTCCTTGGCGGCGATCTTCTGCTCGTCGGTGAGTTCGCGGTTGGTGTCGATGTCGGCGAAGAGGGTGCCGATGTCCGGCAGCGTGAAGGAGTCGGGATCGCCGGGAGAGAGGAACTCGCGACCCATCTCCATCAGGTCGGCGTCGTGGCCTTTTTCGTCGATGACAAAGTACAACTCCTCCTTCAGGGCGAAGAGTTCGCGTTTCTGCGCGTCCTGATGGAGGGAAAGTTCGGCCTTTTCCATCATGCGGCGCATTTCGGGCTCTTCCATGTAGCGCATGAGCTGGCGGTTGCGCGGCTGGCCGAGCTTGAGCTTGAAGAGGGCGCGGCCGGCGGCCTCCTTTTCGCCGGCCTCGTGGAGTTTCTTCACCTCGGCGGCGACCTCGTTGCAAAGGGCGATCTGGCGCTTCACGAGCTGATCGATGACCGACTTGTATTGATCGAACTGGTGGCTGGTGTGCGACGAGGGACCGGAGATGATGAGCGGGGTGCGGGCCTCGTCGATGAGGATCGAGTCCACCTCGTCGATGATGGCGAGGTAGTGGCCGCGCTGGACCTGCTCGTCCTTGGTGGAGGCCATGCCGTTGTCGCGGAGGTAGTCGAAGCCAAACTCGGCGTTGGTGCCGTAGGTGATGTCGCAGGCGTATTCGGCGCGGCGCTCCCACGGCGGCATCTGGTTCTGGATGCAGCCGACGGTAAGGCCGAGGAACTTGTAAAGCGCGCCCATCCACTCGGCGTCGCGGCGGGCGAGGTAGTCGTTGACGGTGACGATGTGGACGCCGAGACCGGTGAGCGCGTTGAGATAGACCGGCAGGGTGGCGACGAGCGTCTTGCCCTCACCGGTCTGCATTTCCGCGATCATGCCGCGGTGCAGGGCGACGCCGCCGATGAGCTGGACGTCGAAGTGAACCATTTCCCAGAGGATCGGGTGCTCGTTGACGGTGATGGTGCTGCCGCACATCCGACGGGCGGCGTTTTTCACCACCGCGTAGGCCTCGGGCAGGATTTGTTCGAGGTATTTGGCGCGGGCTTTCGGGAAATCGGACTCGGCTTCGTGGAACGCCGCTTTGGCGGCCTCGATTGCCGCGGCGGTCGGCTCGATGCGCGACGGCAGTGCGGGAAACTCGGTGCGCAGCGGCTCAAGGCGGGCTTCGAGCGACGCGGCGGTGGCCACCAGTTCGTCGGAATTCATGCGCACGATCACCGGTTTCGCCGGGATTTCGAGGACGTGGTAGCGGGCGAGGTGCGCCTGCCAGTTGCGCGTCATTTCGCGGAGTTTTTCCTCGGGCTCGCGCTGGAGCGCTTCCTCGACTTCGTTGATGCGCGACACCGTCGGCAGGATGCGGCGGATTTCCCGCTGGTTTTTCGAGCCGACGATTTTCTGGAGAATCCACTTGATCATGTGTGCGATGGGCTGGGGCGGAAAACCGCCGGGGCGAAGGCCATACACCCTGCCGCGGACCGGTGCAAGCGCTAGGCTTGCCTCCGGAACTTCCTGCCGTTAAAGGATGTGGCATGACTCGCATCACGCGCACACTGCTATGCTGGATCGGTGCCGCCGCATTGACCGTCGCCGGAGAAACCTTGGCCCTTTTCAACGGCAAAAACCTCGACGGCTGGACCTTCGACATCATCGATCCCGAAGTGAAACCGGACCGGATCTGGTCGGTCGCCGACGGAATCCTGATCTGCAAAGGCCGCCCGCCAGGCGTGATCCGCACCGAAAAGGACTACGGAAACTACGAGATCACCGTCGAGTGGCGCTGGCCGGAAGGCGGCAAGCCCGGCAACAGCGGCCTGCTCGTCCATTGCTCGACGCCACGCGAACGCTTCATCTGGCCGAAGTCGCTGGAAGTCCAGCTCGCCCACGAAAACGCCGGCGATTTCTGGATGATCGGCGAAAAGGTCACCGTGCCCGACGCCACTCCGCAGGACCGCCGCTGGGTGAAGCGCCAGAACAATGTGGAAAAACCGGTGGGCGAGTGGAACACCATGCGCGTCCGCTGCGAGGGCGACCGCATCAGCGTGTGGGTGAACGGCGTGCTGATGAACGAGGGCACCGACATCACCGCCGCCAAAGGCGCGATCTGCCTGCAAAGCGAGGGCGCGGAAATCCATTTCCGCAAAGTGGAACTCACGCCCATCCAGTGAGCGAAATAAGACGGGGGAAATTCAGCCGCCCGAATCGTCGCGGTCCCCCCGCTTCGACAAACATGTCGCCCACGATTGCCGTGTGACGTGGCCCTGCCCGATACAATCATGGCATTGCCACAGGGAGTGGCCGGACTATCATCCGCGCGTGATGAAATCCCTCGAATCCGCCCTCTCCGCCGCCGTTTCCTCCGGCAAGCTGCTTGAATCCGCCCAAGACAACATCCTCGCCCTGTTGGCGGGAAGCAGTGGCGGGATCGCCGCGCAGGCGATCACCGAGCTGGTCGAGGCCGGCGAATGGCAGGAACTCAACGACCGCTTTTTCAAGACACTCGCCTTCGGCACCGGCGGCCTGCGCGGGCGCACCATCGGCCGCGTGGTCACGGAAACCGAGCAGGGCGCGGGCGGCCCGAACGGCCGGCCGGAGCATCCCTGCACGGGCACGGCGACGATGAACTATTACAACGTCGGCCGGGCGGTGCGCGGGCTGATCGCCTATGCGAAACAACACGTCGGTGCCGGCCGCCGGGCGAAACTGGTTTTCGCGCACGACACCCGCCATTTCTCGCGCGACTTCGCGGAGTTCTGCGCGAGGGTGGCGGCGGACCACGGCTGCGACGCGTGGCTGTTCGACGGTCCGCGGTCGACGCCGCAGCTTTCCTTCGCCGTGCGCGAGTTGCGCGCGGACGCCGGCGTGGTCCTGACCGCCAGCCACAACCCGCCGCACGACAACGGTTTCAAGGCCTACTTCGACGACGGCGCGCAAATCGTCGATGCACACGCCGAGGGCATCGTCCGCGAGGTGAATGCCATCAGCGGCGAACACTACGAGCCGCTGCCCGAGAGCGAGCGCGGCACGATCGCCACGCTCGGCGCGGAGATGGACGCGAGTTATGTGGACCGGCTCAAGACCTTGCTGCTGCGCCCGGAGCTGCTGGACGGCGCGGCCACCCGCATCGTTTTCACCAACCTCCACGGCACCGGCGGCCACATCAACGTGCCGATGCTGCGCTCGTTCGGCTTCGAGGTGCTCACCGTGCCCGAGCAGGACGTCCAGGACGGCCGTTTCCCGACCGTGGAATCGCCCAACCCGGAAAACGCGCCGGCCCTGAAGATGGCCATCGATCTGGCGCGGAAGGAAAACGCGGAAATCGTCATCGGCACCGACCCTGACGCCGACCGCATGGGCGTGGCGGCGCGCGACAGGAGCGGCGACATGGTTCTTCTCACAGGCAACCAGATCGGCTCGCTGATGGAATGGTACCGGCTCAAGACCTGCTTCGAACTCGGCTGGCTCAGCCACGCCAACCGCAGCCGCGCCGTGGTGGTGAAAACCTTCGTCACCACCGAACTGCAGAAGGCCATCGCCGACGGTTTCGGCGTCGGCCTCGTCGATACCCTCACCGGCTTCAAATACATCGCCGCCAAGCTGCGCAAATACGAGAACGCCATCCCCGCCGGGAAGAAGGGCGACTACCGCGCGCTTTCCGAGGAACAAACGCGGCAGTTGCGGCTGGAATACTCGCGCTTCTTCGTCTTCGGCGGCGAGGAGAGTTATGGCTACCTCGGCTCCGACGCGGTGCGCGACAAGGACGCCAACGGCGCCACCCTGATGTTCGCGGAAGTCGCGGCCTATGCGAAGTCGGTCGGAAAAACCCTGCCAGAGCTGCTGGATGCCATCTATCAGGAATTCGGTTTTCATCAGGAGATGGGCAAGTCGCTTGTGATGGAGGGCGCGGACGGCGCGGCAAAGATCCAGGCGCTCGCGAATTCCTATGCCGAAAATCCGCCGGCCGAAGTGGACGGCTCCGCGGTCGTGAGGGTGCGCGATTTCGCCAAGCAGGACATTTTCGATCAGGAGGGCGACCTGTTGCCGAAGGAGAAAATGCTGTTCGTCGATCTCGAAGACGGCCGCTCCTTCGCCGTGCGCCCGTCCGGCACCGAGCCGAAGATCAAATATTACCTCTTCGGCAAGGCGGCACCGGGCGGCGACCTGGAGGCCACCAAGGCGGCTGTGGCCCATGGGCTGGAGAGCCTGTGGAACTGGATCGCGGCCGACGCGGCGGGACGATGATTTTTGTCAAACGTCCCACTTATCGCGCCGCGGGTGGTCGAGCATGCCGTTGGCTTCCTCGTCGCCGACGAAGCGCTCGGTGGCGGGATCGAAGCGGAGCTTGCGCCCGAGTTTCCATGCGATAGAGGCGGCGTGGCAGGCGACGTGGCCGTAGCGGGTGACGGTCGAGTCGGTGGAGGTTTTGGTGCGGGATTTCACGCAATCGACGAACTCGCGCACATGCTGGGTCGCGTCGGTGCCGCCCGTTTCCGCGGGCATGCGGCCATCTATCAGGGAGGGATCGGCAGTGGCGATCTTGCCCATGTCGCCGGCTTCCACCCAGCCGTCCTCGCCCTCGAAGCGGACCGGGCAGGTGCCGAAGCCGAGCCAGTCGCCCTCGCCCTTGAAGCCGGCCTCGCGCATGACGAGTTTCAGGCCGTTGGCGTAAGTCGCGTGGATCGTCCGGCCATCGGCCTCGTATTCGACGGGCGCGGTGCCGTCGGCAGTGGCCGCCCACTGGCAGAGGTCCACGGTGTGCGATCCCCATTCGGTGATGCTGTAGGACGCCATGAGTCCCTTGTGACCACGCCAGCGGCCGCGCAGGTATTGCTTGTTGAACGGCCGCTCGGCGGCGGTGCCGAGCCATTGGTCCCAATCGACCTCCGCGGGATCGGGCAGTGGCTCGCCCGGCAGGTCGGGCAGGTATTCCGCCGGCGGGATGATGCCGGCGTGCAGGGTTTTCAAGGCCCCGAGTTTTCCCTCTCGGGCGAGTGCCACGGCGACTTTGAAATTGTCCACGTTGCGACGCTGGGTGCCGGCCTGGAAGATCCGGTTGTGCTTGAGGATCGCCTCGTCGAGCTGCCGGCTCTCTACGATGCTCATCGTACACGGTTTTTCCGAATAGACGTCCTTGCCGGCGCGCGCGGCTAGAATCGAGGCCGGGGCGTGCCAGCGATCGCCGGTGGCGATGAGCACGGCGTCCACGTCGTCGCGCCCGAGCACCTCGCGCATTTCGGGGTGGGCGGTGCAGGAGGTGTCGCCGTAGTGGCGGTCCACGGTCTTGCGGATGATCTCGCGCCGTTCCTTCTGGACATCGGCGATGGCCACGAAACGGACGTCCGCCTGTTTCAGGAAACAGGCGAGCACCTGGCGGCCGCGCGGACCGAGTCCGATGCCGCCGAGGACGACGCGGTTGCTCGGGGCGACCTTGCCGTTGCGGCCGAGCACCGACGCGGGAACGATGGCCGGCATGCCGGCGAGCAGCGCGGTTTGTTTGATGAAATTCCTCCGGGTGGCTGTCGTTTTCATGGTGGGCATAATAGCGGGCTTTTACCCTAGATCCCTTACCGTGCGGCAAGACGGATCTTATCGAAAAAATCCGCAAGCGCTGTAAATCGGGCAGGTGGCGGGTGCAATGGCGGGTTGCTCAGTTGAAACGAGCCGGAATGATGGTCTTCCCATTGGAATTTGAAACAACGAACGAGAGTCAATGCTTTTTGTCACTGTTCAGCGCAGGACTCGGCTTGACTCGATGGCCGTCTGCGTGGTTTATTTTTGGCGCAATGCTTCTTGAGGCTTTGGGAATATCCCACCATCCATGCGTGAGTCCCCGAGACACTGAAGCGCTGTGGATTTAGGGCGTTTGGATGAATTTGCACCCTCAGATGTGAAACTATGTCCAAGCCTGTTGTGTCAGTAGTGGTTCCCGCATTCAATGCAAGACTCTGGATTGCAGCCACTTTGGAGTCGGCGCTGTCCCAAACGTTGAAGGAAATCGAAGTCATTGTGGTGGACGATGGCTCGACAGACGACACCGCCGGAGTGGTTGAATCGTTCTCCCGCATCGACCCCAGGGTGCGTCTGATCCGCACGCAAAACGCAGGAGTGGGAGCCGCTCGCAACACCGCTATCAAGGCTTCCTTCGGGGAGTTCATCGCACCTCTAGACGCCGATGACCTGTGGGATCCCCCAAAGCTGGAGAAACAGGTCAATCGCATGCGCGAGTGGGGCGACAAGGCGGGACTGGTTTATTGCTGGTCGAGGCTCATCGACGAGGATGGCAAATGGATCATGGGTGGCTCGTCTTTTGAGGTGGAGGGTGGCGCGCGCAAGGCGATCATTTTCCGCAACTTTGTTGGTAACGCAAGTGTTCCCCTGTTCAGGAAAGAAGCGCTTGACGAGGTGGGTCTCTATCTATCCCGTGATGAGCAAGGAGGTGTCCAGGGTTGTGAAGACTGGGACCTGGTCATCCGTCTCGCCGAGAAATGGGAGATCGCCCTGGTGCCGGAGTTTCTGGTCGGATACCGGCAGACAAGGGGCTGCATGAGTGCGGGAATCGAGGGGATGACCTCGTCGTTTCGGGTTCTCCAGCAACGGGCGCGTGAGCGCAACCGCGACATTCCCGCCAAACTGTTCCGTTGGTCAGGCGGCCGGTTCCTCGGATATCTGGTTTTGAAAAGCTATCAGGGATGCGACTACCGCGGTTGTCTCATGTCGATTGTGCGCTCGTTTCTGCAAGATCCTTTCATGCTCCTGAACCGCCGTTTTCATCGACTTGCCTTCAAAAGTTTGGTATTGAATGCCACTGGCTTGAGGAAACATCCACGTCCCGCCATCCAATGGACCCAAGTCAAGCCCCCCGCGGGACCAGAAGTCAAACCGCTGATACAGCGCATTCACGATTCAAGATGGAGGAAAACCCTCGCAGAATGCGGCATTCCATACACATCCGGGAAATCGTCACCGTTTGATCGGAATTCCAACACTCCTTCATGAATTCCGCCGTCCGAAATATCGAAACCTCACCACCCCGAGAGCGTGAGCAGCGCGAGGCGACCCGGCGCATCAAGGTGGCGGACCTGGAGATGAGCAGGCCGCTCACGGGTTTCACCCGCTTGCAAGGCTATGCCAAAATGTGGCTTTTCCTCAGGTGGCATGGCAGGCCGTTCGCAAAAATCATCGTTCCGGTCCGCGGAGACCGATGCACCCCGGCAGACATCGTCCGCGAACTGAAAGATCCGCACTATAAGCTGTGGATTCGCGAGATCCTGAATCAGGGCATCCTCCATGAGGTTCCAGCGGGCGAATGGAACATTGCCCGGTTTCTGGAACTGGTGCCGCTGCCGCAGGCCAGTCCGCCCACGATATCCGTCGTGGTTTGCTCCCGTGACCGCTGCGAGGATCTCGCGCTTTGTCTCGAATCGCTCCGTAAGCTCCAGACCAAGCCATTCGAGATCCTCGTGATCGATAACGCCCCCAAAACCAGTGCCACCCGCGAGTTGATCGAGCGATCCTATCCGGAAGTCCGCTACGTTCTCGAGCCTCGTCCCGGACTTGACTGGGCCCGCAACCGCGCGATCCACGAGGCCCGTGGCGAAATCATCGCCTATACGGATGACGATGTGCTCGTTGATCCGCTCTGGACGCGGGCCTTGGCCGAACTTTTCGCCGCGGATGAAAACATTATGGCCGTGACCGGCCTGGTGGCTCCTTGCGAACTGGAAACGGAGACCCAGAGACAATTCGAGGAATACGGCGGATTCGATCGCGGCTACACCCGCAAATGGCACCGAGTGGATGCCGGAGAAACCCGCAACATGGCACGGCGCTACGCCGGAGCAGGCCAGTTCGGCACAGGTGCCAACATGGCTTACAGGCGCCCGGTCTTCGCGGAAATCGGCCTGTTCGATCCGGCGCTGGATGTTGGCACGGTCACCAACGGCGGCGGAGACCTCGACATGTTCTTCCGGGTGCTCAGGCACGGACACACGCTGGTCTATGAACCTGCAGCCATGGTCTGGCACCGCCACCGCAGGACATATGAGAAATTGCGCAGCCAGATCGCAAACAACGGAATCGGATTCTATGCTTATCTCGTGCGAAACGCGATGGTTTGGCCGGACCAGCGGCGCGGACTCTTCAAGCTCGGCGTCTGGTGGTTCCATCATTGGTGCGTCCGCAGATGGCTGAAATCCTGGTACAAGCCACCGATGATTCCACGGGACCTGATCACCGTGGAACTCAAGGGCGTTTTCGCCGGCCTGCTCCGATACCCAAAAGCGAAAAAACACGCCCGGCGGATCATCGAAGAACATGGCGACCATCCCGCTTTCGTCATCCAGCCTCCGCTACGCCATGACGGTGAAAAACGTTCCGGCATCGCCGTGCGCACCCTCGATCTGACATCCCCGGCGGCCCTCATCGATGACGTGGCCGCATACCGTTCGACCCAACTGTTCCTCACGTGGAATGGGGTCGCGGTCGGCAAAGCCTCCATTGAAAACCATTTCCGGAAGATTTGTCCCGAACGGGTCGCGGACGAGATCACTGGACAGGCGATGAAATGCCTGATGGATCCGCGCGGCGAGTTTCATGAATCGGCATGCCTGAGTGAATGGATCGCCACGCTGCGCGGCCACGTCATCGAGCGCTCCGTGCCGATGCCGCCACCCGAACCCCCGATGCCTTCCGTCTCGGTGGTCATCGCCACCTGCAATCGCCCCAACGACCTGCGACGCGCACTTGTTTCACTAAAACGGCAGAAATTCCCACGCCCATTCGAAATCGTGGTGGCGGACAACCGCCCCGATTCCGGCCTTACCCAGCCGGTCGTGTCGGAGTTCGAGGGCATCCGGTTGGTCAGGGAACCGCGTAGCGGCTCATCCTATGCCCGCAATGCGGGATTCGCCGCCGCCACCGGCGAAATCATCGTCTGCACGGATGACGATCTGGTTTTCCCTCCGAACTGGCTGGAAAACGCGCTTTCCGAATTCGTGCGAAACGATGTGGTAATGGTCGTCGGTAATGTGCTGCCCGCGGAGATGGAGGCCCGCTCGCAGATTGAGTTCGAGAACTACGGCGGATTGAGCCGGGGTTTCCAGCGTCGTGATTACGACCGCAAGTGGCTCGATTCCCCCGGGCATCGCGCGGCACCCACATGGAACATCGGCGGCACGGCGAACACCGCGTTCCGGGCCTGGATACTGGGTGACCCGGAGATCGGCCTGATGCACGAGGCGCTCGGCCCTGGCATGCCCTCCGGTGTGGGCGAAGACACTTATTTTTTCTACAAGGCGCTCAAGGCCGGCCACACCATTGTTTACGATCCGTCATCCTTCGTCTGGCATTATCACCGTGCGACGGACGAGAGTCTGGACAAGCAGATATACGCCTACAGCAAGGGCCACGTGGCATACCATCTCGTCACCTTCCTTTCCGACGGAGACGCGCGCGGGCTGCTCTACCTGCTAACCACGCTTCCGAAACATCATCTCAAAAAGATCTATCGCCGGATCCGCGGTTCGCGCCGGCGCGCGCCGAGAACCATCCTCCTGGAAATCCTTGGAAACCTCATGGGCGGCTTCGCCCTCTGGTCCTCGCTCAGGCGGGTGAAAAAACTCGGTCGTTCGCAACCCATACACCCTCATTCGCCTACGACCGGAACCGCCTTGAAACCCTCATGAGATCCTCCATTCCCACGAACCGCCACCGCTGGTTACATGCCCGCGACCTCGTCATTGCGCTGGTCGGGCGCGACCTCAAGGTTCTCTACAAACGCTCGTCATTGGGATTCGGCTGGGCTTTGGTAACCCCTCTGCTCCAGTTGTTCATCTTCACGTTCGTATTCCGCCGGGTCTTGTCGATGAACATCGAGAACTACGCCTCGTTCGTGTTCATCGGCGTTCTGGCTTTCGGCTGGTTCCAGTCCGCTCTGGGCCAGAGCAGCGGGCTCATCACCGGCAACAAGGCGCTGGTCACACAGCCCGGTTTCCCGCTCTCGCTGCTGCCGCACGTCACGGTGGGTGTTAGGCTTTTTCACTTTGTCATCGCGATGCCCGTGCTGTTCGGACTGCTCTGGTTTCAGGGCATGCGGCCCGGCCTGTCTTGGCTCTCGCTGCCGCTTCTGGTCGCGGTCCAGTATCTGATCATCGCCGGCATCGCCTATCCGCTCGCTTCGATCAACGTGATCTTTCGTGACACCCAGCACATTACCATGGTGTTGCTTCAACTCGCGATGTTCGTCACCCCGGTGTTCTACAGTCTGGATCTCGTGCCCGAATACCTGCGCCCGTGGTATTACCTGAACCCGATGGCCGGGATCATCCAATCCTGGCGCACGGTACTGATGCACAACCAGTGGCCGGATCCCGGCCTGCTGGCCGTTCTGGCCGGCGCGGGCTTGATCTTGATGATCCTCGGCCGTCGTCTTTTCGTCGCGCAGAGTCACCGATTTGTGGAGGAAATTTGATGAACGCAGTGGTTCGTGTCCGAAACTTGTGCAAGGCATTCAGCCGCCGTCAGGAGCGGCGCGGGCTGGCGGGTTTCCTGTCCGGCATGCTCTCCCCGCGAAAATCCGAGAAACTATGGGCGCTGCGCGATGTCTCATTCGAGGTGAAAGCCGGCGAGACGCTCGGCATTGTGGGTGCCAACGGAGCCGGGAAATCCACCCTGCTGAGGATGCTCGGCGGGATCGGCAGGCCGACCAGCGGCGAGTTTGCCGTAAGCGGCAGGATCGGAGCGCTGTTGGACCTTGGCGGCGGATTCCAAGGCGATTTGTCCGGCAGGGAAAATGCCATCATTGCGGCAATCGTCGCGGGACTGCTCAAGCAGGATGCTGTCGATCGAATGGATCAGATCGTGAGTTTCGCGGAACTGGAGGATTTTATTGATGCTCCGGTGCGGACCTACAGCACGGGCATGACCATGCGGCTCGCGTTTGCCGTGGCCGTCCATACGGATCCCGATGTAATGCTGGTGGATGAATTTCTTTCGGTTGGCGACCTTGCGTTCCAATCCAAATGCATCAACCGCATTTCCGAATTGCGCGAGCGTGGCTGCGCGATCGTGTTGGTCTCTCACAGCATGGACCAGATCCGCGAGCGCTGTGACAGGGCTATCTGGCTTCGCAAGGGGCTGGTGGTTTGCTGTGACAACTCCAAGGCGGTGGCGGAGGCATATGAGGGCGAGATGCGCGAGGAAACGCTGCGTCGCACTCCAAAAGCCCCACCACGAATCACGAAGGACGGCCTGGAGCTACGCTCCGGTGAAAACCGGATGGGCTCCCTTGAATTGGAAATCACCCATGTTGCGATTCATCCGGGGGCCGTGATCACCAGTGGAGGTCCGTTGGTGGTCGAGATTTCCTATCATTCCACGCACCCAATTGCCTCGCCCGTCTTTGTGGTCTCCATCAGCCGTGATGACGGAACCATGTGCATGGACACGAACACCCAGGTATCGAAGGTGGCATTACCCGATCTTGAAGGCTCCGGATGCGTTTCCCTGCGGATCGAAAGACTGGATCTGGTGCGTGGAAATTATTCCGTCAACGTGGGGGTTTTCACCGCAAACTGGAGTCATGCCTATGATTATCATTGGAATGTGTATCAACTGACCATCGAAGGTGGCGTTTTGGTCAAGGGGGTGCTCTCCGCCCCATGCAATTGGTCCATCAAGAAAGGCGTCCCATCCACAGGCTGAATTGCAAATTCACATGACTGTCGTTCCATGCATGCCAGAATGGATAGATCGACGCAATCGGACAATTCCCAGCGGGCGCGGTGATTCACCTCCGGCTTGCAGGTCCGAGCCGTGCGACGGCAGGCCCACAAGAGGCATTGCACAAGGAGCGCGACGCGGTCACCCTGTGGGCATGCGGATCCGGATTTTTTTCAGCGGCGCGGCGATTCTCGCACTTGGCGTGGCGGCGCACCGGCTGCTGGACAAGGATGCGGCGAGCGGATTCCTGCACGGCGCGCTCACGCTCGGCGGAGGCTTGCTGATTTGCGGGATTTTCAGTCTGAAAATGCGCTGGCACGGCGTAATAGGCGCGGGCGTGCTGGCCTTGCTTGGCGCGGCGCGCGGCGTCGGCAACCTGCCGGATCTCGCGGGATTCCTGGCCGGCGAGCACGAGCGCGGCGCGGCTCCGGTGCTCGAGCTTGGCGTCACTGCGGTGTGTCTGACGCTTCTTGTGAGCGTGCTGGCGGCGCTGTATCGGGAGCGCTTGCGCCGGATGCTGGAGGATTGATCGCGGTTTCCGCAGGCGGCTCCGGTTTCGGCAGCAGGCATTTCCATGTGTGGAGATTGTACCCCTCGCCGAGCCCGCCGATGCCGTCCAACAACTCCAAGCAGCGCTGCCGCCAGAGTTCGTACTCCGGCGGACCGCGTGTTTCCTCGCGGCTGCCGGGGAAGACCAGATAGGTCACTTTCAGATCGGAAACCGGACGGCTGTAGGGCGAGGCACGGTCGTTGATTTCCTTCGCCATGCGCAGCGAGGCCTCGCCCACCTTGAACGTCGGCCCGCCATCGCCGACGATGGACGGATAGATTTTCCCCTCGTGAATGACCACGGCGTAATCGCCCACGTTCGGCGCGAAGGTTTCGCGCGAGGTGAGCAGGTTCACCGGGATGACGATGAACGGGTCATACTCGGCGATGAGGAAACTGCGGGCCTTGAGGTCGGCGATGCCGCGTTTGAGGTATTCGATGCGGTCGCGCAGCCATGCCTTGCGCTCGGCGCTGGTGGCGGGGTCGGCGAGTTCGCGGCGGCCGTTTGCCAACCGCTTTTCCCAGCCTGCGACCATCGGGTTGGGCGTCTTGGTGCGTTTTTTCCAGCCATAACTCGTGAACGGCTGGTAGTGGGTGGAATTGACGATCGCATCCGGCATCTCGGGCAGGCGGTCGCCGTCGGAGCCGTCGGAGACCACGTCCATTTCCGCCTGCATCAGAAAGACGGGACTGCCGTCCGGCGCGCGCATATGAAGGATGGTCTCGCAGTCGTAGAGGTTGTGCTTGGTGAGCACCTCGTTGAGCGTGTGCGCGTCGCGGCGGATGCGCGTGATCTTGTTGTCGTAGAGCTGGTGGAACCATTTGGACACCTCCGCTTCGGCCGCGATGTCCGGCAGGCCGGGGAGGATTTTACCGAGGTCGGGATTGGTTTTTCCGAGTTCCCCCATCGTTTTGGCCGGTGACGGCCGGCGCAGCGAGAGCTGATAAAAAGCGGCGTAGCTTTCGTCGTCCACTCGCTCGATGGAGGCGATGCCGCCCTGGGTGATGTCGATCTCGGTGGTGAACGGGATCCCGGAGCGGAGCTTGCGGACATCGGTGATGGAACCAAGGAGCGGGCGGTAATCGATTTCGCGTCGCTCGGCCTCGGCCAGGTCGCGGGCCTCCTTTTCCGCAGCAGCCTGTTTCATGGCGGCGATCTCGCGATCGAGTTCCTCTTCCATTTCCGTGCGCAGCCGTGACTCGATCTGGCGGCGGATGTCTTCCTCCTCGATGGCGGCGGGCGCTTGGATGGGAGCGGGCGAAAAAACCTCCTTGAGGCCGCGCTTCATCTTACCGGCATAGCCCGAGGCGATCCACGCGACCACCAGCACGGTGATGTAAAACACATCCCGCTTTCCGAACCATGAGAGCAGGGAAATGCGGCGGCTTTTCCGGTCATCGGCCATGCGGGCACCCTACCCGCCAAGCGGGCCGCCATCAATACCAGTCTCTGCTCCAGCTCACGCGGCACCCCTCCTTCCACCGAAACTTCGCGTCACGCGCCGTGCCTCACGGTTCGCATGGAGAGCCTTTTTTGACTTTCAACTTTTCAAATCCATCGGGACGAATTAGTTTTCAACCCCTTGTGATGCTGTCCCACCTCACAGGCCTTACACCCGAAAACCAAACACCCTGAAATGAAAACAACAACCAGCCAACTGATTGCCTGCCCGATGGCCGCGCTCCTGATTCCAGCGGCACTCGCCAACCCGATCACCGTCAACGACTACGACGACGTAAACCCGCAGATCTCCGGCGACCTGATCGTCTGGGAGGCCCAAGTGCCGAACGCAGCGACGCCGCCGCCCGCCGAAGGCGACCCGCCGCCTCCCGAGGGCGAACCCACCCCCGCTGCGGACTGGGAAATCATGGTCAAGTATGGCGACAATTTCCGCCAGCTTACCGACAACGACGGCGACGACATCCGAGCCAAACTTTCGGGCACCTCCGTCGTCTGGCAGTCGTGGGATGGCAACGACTGGGAAATCTGGGCCTATGAGGCAAGCTCGGACACAATGGCCCAGCTCACCGATAACGACACCGACGACATCGCGCCCTGTATTTCCGGAACGAACGTCGTCTGGCAGGCGATGGATGCTGAAGGAGACTACGAGATAGCGACGACTTCCATTGCCTTCCTGATTCCCGCCGAGATTTCGGTCCGCATCACGCCACGCGCACTCAAACTCGGCAGCAAAGGCCGATGGGTCAGCGGCTCGATCTCTCTCGGCAGTTCGGGCATCGACCCGGCCAGCATCGATCCGGCGAGCATCCTGCTCCTCGATTCCATCCCGGCCGAGAACGTCAAGGTCAACGGAACGGGACTCAGCATGAAATTCGATCGTTCGGCCCTGGCAGCGCTGATCGATCCCGCCGCGACCTCCGCCGAACTGACCCTGACCGCCACCGCCGGTGACGGCGAATCGCTGTCTGGAACCGACACGATCAAGGTGATTCC
>DATISV010000608.1:0-1760 GCA_035468505.1 Luteolibacter sp.
CACCAGTGGATGGCCGAGCACATGCTCATCGTCGGCGTCGAGAACCCGCAGGGTGAAAAGACCTATCTCTCCTGCGCCTTCCCGTCCGCCTGCGGCAAGACCAACCTCGCCATGCTCATTCCGCCGAAGTCCTATCAGGACGCCGGCTGGAAAACCACCATCGTCGGCGACGACATCGCGTGGATCTGGCCGCACGAGGACGGCAAGCTGCACGCCATCAATCCGGAAACCGGATACTTCGGCGTGGCTCCCGGCACCGCGATGACCACCAACCCGCGGGCGATGGAATCGATCAAGGAGAACTGCATCTTCACCAACGTCGGCCTGACCGACGACGGCGACGTGTGGTGGGAAGGCATGGACGGCGAACCGCCCGCGCATGCCATCGACTGGACCGGCCAGGACTGGACGCCCGATTGCGGCCGCGTCTGCGCGCATGCCAACGCGCGCTTCACCGCGCCGGCATCGCAGTGCCCGTCCATCGACCCGAAATGGCAGGACCCCGACGGCGTGCCGATCGACGGCATAGTGTTCGGCGGCCGCCGCGCGACGACCATGCCGCTCGTTTTCCAGGCCTTCAACTGGAGCCACGGCGTCTATCTCGGCGCGACGATGGGATCGGAAATGACCGCCGCCGCCTTCGGCCAGATCGGCAAGGTGCGCCGCGACCCGATGGCGATGCTGCCGTTCTGCGGCTACAACATGGGTGAGTATTTCGCCCACTGGCTGGAAATGCGCCGCTATGTGAAACACCTGCCGCGTTTCTTCCATGTGAACTGGTTCCGCAAGGACGAGAACGGCAAGTGGCTGTGGCCCGGCTTCGGCGAAAACATGCGCGTGCTCGAATGGTGCATCAAGCGCTGCCACGGCTCCGCCGCCGGACATGAAACGCAGATCGGTTGGATCCCTTCGTTCGAGGACTTCAACATCGAGGGGCTGAACGGCTTCACCGAGGAGGACTTCGACAAGGTGATGGCCTTCAACCGCACCGAGTGGAAGGCCGAGCTGGCCAGCCAAGGCGAGTTCTTCCTCGATCTCTACGATCATCTGCCCAAGGAACTCATCTTCCAGCGCGAGCTGCTCGCCGCGCGCCTCGTCTGAGACCGGGGCATTCCGCCCATTCCACGGCCCCGCGCCCGCACACAGGCGCGGGGCCGTTTTTTCCAATCCAGAAATGACTTTACAAGCCGGATGCGCCCGCTAGTTTTCGCGCCCCGGTTGACCCGCGCGGCCGGGCTCACCGCCAACCTTCCGCCACCATGAAAGTTCTTTCCTCACTCTCCTCCGCCAAACGCCGTCACGCCGATTGCCAGATCGTGAAGCGCAAGGGCACGGTCTATGTGCTCTGCAAGTCCAACCCCACGTTCAAGGCCCGCCAGGGAGCCACCCAGGGCACGCGCCTTTCCAAGAAGGGCCTGTAATCCGCGGATCGCCCCAACCATTCACCATGAAAAATGCGGCCTGCGGGCCGCTTTTTTCGTTTCTGGAAACGATTCGCGTTTCAGGGAAACAAAAACCCCCGCCGCGGCGGACCGGGCGGGGGCGGGTTGGAGTGGATGTCGATCAGGCCACTTCGCTGCGGCGCCCGGAGTCCGTGTCGGAGGATTCCTCCTCGGCGGATTCTTCGGCCGGCTGCGTTGTGTCGTCCTCACCGGGCAGCGGGGCGAGTGAGACAATGCGGTCGCCCTCATCGCCGTCCTCGCGCTCTTCACGCTCGTCCTGACCCTTCGATTTGGCACCGGAAACGTTGAGTTTGCGGC
>DATISV010000609.1:0-4329 GCA_035468505.1 Luteolibacter sp.
CATCGTGGTATCAACCGTATTCCGATACGGCGCACCTGCCGCTGTTCGCCCAACTGCAGAATCCGGGCGCGAAATCCGCCGGTGCTTTCATCGTCCGCATGGAGACACCCGTGCTCTATTTCTACCCGGAAAGCGAAACCGACGTCACCGTGAACGTCAGCTTCGCCGACGGCATGATCACCGAGCGGTTTCCGCCGTCGCAATTCAACGTGGCCGAGTATCAGACGCCGTCCACGAGGAAATCCGACGCGCCTCCCGTCACCACGTGGAAGGGAAAATTGCTGCCACCCGGTCATCCGATGGCCGCCTCGATTCCGCCGGTTCCGGAAGGCACCGTGGAAAACTACGCCGCCGCCCGCGCCGTGCCCGATGCCTGGCTTTTCGCGTCCAGCACACCCGTGATCCGCATGAAGGACCAACCCGACATCCACCCCGTGGACAAATTCATCTTCTACCGCGGAGCCTCCCGGACTTCACCGCCATGGCGGGCAACATTGGACGAAGACCGGACCTTCACCCTCACCCGCATGGACCAAACGGCCGAACGATGGGCCGTTGCCCTCCAAGTGCGCAACGGCATGGCATCATGGAAACCTTTGGAAAAAGACTCCGACGACTTATCCCGTACCACGCTCCCGAAACCCGACAAACCGGTGGAACAAGCCATCGCCGAACTCGGCGAAGTGTTTCTCAACGAACTGACCGCGCGCGGACTCACCCGCGACGAAGCCCTGGCCATGATCCGCACATGGGACGGCACATGGTTCAGCGAGGAAGGTCAGCGGATTTTCACCATCGCCGATCCCGACTGGGTGGACCGCCAGTTGCCGCTCGAAATCACCCCGAAGCCGGAAAACACCTCCCGTGTCTTCGTCGTGCGCTGCGAGCTGCTCGATCCACAAACCGAGAAACAACTCGCCGCAATCCTGCTCAATCCCGACGCGAACTCGGCGGAGCGGCTCAATGACCTGCGCCTCGGTCGTTTCGGCAAAGGCGCGGTGGAAATCGCGGCGGAAACGGTCAGATCTACGATGCATGCGAACCACAACAGCCTGCTGTCAAAAATGGCGGAAACAGAACCAATCCACACGACATCGCGATGGACGAAGTGATATTCTGTTAGCCCCGATCAGAATGGCGGCTCATCCACCGTCAAGCTGAACGGCGGAATGCGGGTGAAGATGCGGTCGCCGGCGGCGAGGCCGAAGAACGCGCCGCTCACCTCCGCGTCGTGCGCGACCACGTGATAACTGTTGTAGGAGAAATGTCCGCCGGGTTCGATCACCGGCGTCTGGCCCACCACGCCGTCGCCTTCGACCACGGTGACCTCGCCGTCGTCCTCGCGCACCACCCACTTGCGGCCGAGAATGGTCACCGGCACCGGCGAGTCGTTGTGGATGGAAATGAAATACACGAACGGGTGCGGTTTGTCCGGCGGGGCATCGAGGCCGGGCATGTAAACCACCTGGTCCACGCGCACGCGCAGGCCCTTGAATTCGCGGATCGGCTTGGAGGAATCGGCCATTTCAGGAAATGCGGGATGGCGGGATGGCGAGCGCGGTGCGCATCACGGCGAGCGGATCGGTTCCGGGAAACCAGTGTTGGAACGCCAGCGCGCCCTGATGCAGCAGCATCGTGAGCCCGTTGGCGGTGCGGCAGCCGCGGCTGGCGGCAAGCGCCAGCAAGGGCGTCACCGCGGGCTGATAGATCGTGTCGTAAACCAACAGTCCCGGCCGCAGGCAATCGGCTGTTAGAACGGAGGGATCGCCGGTTTTCAATCCCACCGAGGAGGTGTTGACGATCAGGTCGCTTTCCAGGCAACGCTCCGTCAATTCCGGATCGTCCAACGCCAGCGGGACGATTTCCGTGTCACTGCCGAGGGCGCGGAGTTTTTCGACCATCGGCGCGAGTTTGTCATGAGTGCGGTTCGCCAGCACCAGCCGCGGCGTGCCGCAACGCACGCACTGTGTGGCGAGCCCATGCCCCGCTCCGCCGCCGGCGCCGATGATCGTCGTTTTCAAACTCCTGAGCGAAGCGCCGAAGTCATCCGCGATCGCGCGCTCGAATCCCGGGCCGTCGGTATTGAATCCACGGATCGCATCCGTTTCGAAGCGCACTGTGTTCACCGCGCCCATCGCCCGCGCGGCGGGATCGACCGCGGTGCAGTTTTCCATGGCGGCGAGCTTGTGCGGCACGGTCACGTTGCAGCCGATGAATCCCAACGCCCTCATCCGCTCGAAAGCCTCGGGGATTTTCCCCGGTTCGACTTCGAGCCGAATGTAACGGGCATCGATCTTTTCCGCATCGAGCGCCGGTTGGTGCATGCCAGGCGAGGCCGAGTGCGTCACCGGCCAGCCGAGCACCGCCAGCCGCGCCGGCTTGTCCGCGCCGGCATCGAGCAGGTCGCGGGAAGCCAAGTCGTCGATCGTGTAAACAGGTTTCATCAAATGCGGGTGCATTGTGCCCGGTGAGTGTGAAAACCGATTTCACGGGCCGGTGGTGCGGGAGTGGCGATGAGTTGGCGGATCGCCTCGAAAACGACCTCGAAGTTCTGGTCGTGTTCGGCGTATTTGGCTTCGAGCGCTTCGATCTTCTCGGCGAGCAGGGCGTTGGAGTCCATCAGGCGGCGCAGTTGCACGAAGGTGCGCATGATGGCGATGTTCACTTCCACCGCGCGCGGCGAGCGAAGCACGCTGGATAGCATCGCGACTCCCTGTTCGGTGAAGACGTAGGGAAGCGTGCGCCGACCTCCTCGGCCGGGCTTTAAGGTCGCAAATTGTGACCTTAAAGAAAGATCCGCGTCTTTTGCCATTCCGATTTGGAATGGCAAAGCATCCTCCGCATTCTTTGAGTTCACAATTTGTGACCTCAAAACTTCCAATTCATTCTCAGTGACTTGGAACATGAAATCGGGAGGAAAACGTTCAAGATTTCGCTGAACCGCCTGATTGAGAACCTTGGTCGTCACCCCGTAAAGCTCCGCCAGGTCCGAGTCCATGATGACCTTCTCATGGCGCAGCACGCGGACGAGCGGGGCGATTTTTTCCGGGATGAGCAAGCCGCCGGATGGGGCAGGACGGGCTTGCTTGCGGGCGGATTTCTTTTGCGCGCTCATGGTTCAGATCATCTCCGCAAAGCGTTTCACCCGCGCCACGCAGCGGTCGCGGCCGAGAAGGTTGAGGATATCGCCGAGGTCGGGTCCATGACCGCGGCCGGAAAGGGCGACGCGCAGCGGGAACATGAGCTGGCCGGGTTTCGCGCCGGCGGCCTTGGCGGCCTCACCGAGCGCGGTCTTGGCGTGATCGGCGGACCAATCGGCGATGCCGGCGAAGGTTTCCGGCAGCTTGGCGAAGACCTCCTTGGCATGGACGTTGCCGCGCGCCTTGGCGACGGCTTCGTCGTCATATGTGAAATCGTCGGACAACAGGAAATCCACGGCTTCGGGCACTTCGGAGAGCAGGCGCAACTTGTCCTTCACCGCGGCGGCGATGGGCTGGAAATTTTCCTTCACCGGCAGACCGGCGGCTTCGACGAACGGTTTCGCCGCAGCGGCGAATTCCTCCGCGCCGAGTCTCATCAGGTGCTGCTGGTTCACCCACTTGCATTTTTCCAGGTCGAAGCGGGCGGGCGCGCGGTTGACGTTCTCGAGCGAGAAGCGCGCGACGAGTTCGTCCATGGTGAAAATTTCCTCGTCGGTCTTCGGGTTCCATCCGAGCAGCGCGATGAAATTGACCACCGCCTGCGGCAGGAATCCCTGGCGCGGGTAGTCGCCCACGGCCGCGCCCTCGTCGCGCTTCGACATCTTCGACCCGTCCGGATTCAGGATCAGCGGGATGTGCGCGTATTGCGGCGCGTTGCCGCCGAAGGCATCGATGAGCTGGAGATGCTTGGGCGTGTTCATCAGGTGGTCCTCGCCGCGAATCACATGGGTGATGCGCATTTCGAGATCGTCCACCACGTTGACGAAATGAAACACATAACTCCCGTCCGAGCGCTTCACCACCATGTCGGGCGTGTTCGAGGCGTCGCGGTAATCGATGGTCACCTCGCCGCAGACCATGTCGTTCATGGTCACCGGCTTGCGCTCGAAGCGGAAACGCCAGGCGCCGTCGTCCTGATAGACGCGGCCGGCGTCCACGAGTTTCTGGAACCACTTGTCGTAGATCGCGCGGCGTTCGCTCTGGAAATACGGCCCGAGCGGCCCGCCCTTGTCCGGTCCCTCGTCCCAATCGAGGCCGAGCCACGACATGCCGTCGAAGATCGCCTGACGAGCCTCCTCCGTGTTGCGGGCCTCGTCGGTGTCCTCGACGCGGAGCACGAACGTCCCCC
>DATISV010000610.1:0-4829 GCA_035468505.1 Luteolibacter sp.
GTTCTCGCCTTTGCGGACCAGGAGCAGCATTTGCTGGGGTGAACCGAGTGATTTGGTGCGGCCGTATTCCTGGTAAACCTGTTTGCCATCGGGTCCCTCGACGGATGCTCCCACCGACCAGACGCCCGGATTGGAGACCTGCACTGCCGGTGAGAACCAGTGGCTGGGTGCTTCAATGTCCATCACTTCCGTTTCCGAAATCCGCAGCCGGACCTTGACCGGTTCCATGGCTTTGGGAAACGACAGGAAACGCAGCGAAACCTTATCCCCGTTCTGCGCGGTACAGGGCATTTGTCCCAGGAGGATGACGCAAATGACGGAAGCGAGCGCGGCTAACGGGGTTTTCATGGCGTAGGTCATGACGGTTGGATGGGCGATCGGCAAGGGGTTTAGATTTCGTCGGCATTCAGCCAGCGGAAGCTGACGATTTCCAGTTTGCGTCCGAAAAGCTTGTTGGCGCTGGAACTCAGGCTGGCTTGGCCGAGATGGGCTTCATCCGCGGGATCGAAGTATTCCGGGACACGCTGGACCACGGCTTCGCACCAGGCACGGGCCATCACGTTGCCGGAATTGTCCAGGGCATCGCCATAGGTCCGCACCACGAAGGTGTCGCCACGCGGTGTGAGCTGTGAGGCGAAGTTGCGGAGAATGTCGGCCTGATCGACATAGGCGGCGCTGCCGTAAGCCACCGGGCCTTCGAGCGCCTCGGGAAACTCCGGCGACATGTCATCGGCTTCCGAGCCGAACTGGCGGAGCACGTTGCGGAATCCCTCGTTGATCGAGACATCGGGGTCGTCCAGCGCGGCCTGAAGCGCTCCCTTCACGGAGAGTTCGGCATCGCCGCTGTCGAGACGGCGGTTGACGAACTCCGACAAGGAGAGGAAGGGGCCGCGGCGTTTGACCTGTTTGACGATTGCCTCGGCGAGTTCCTCGATCTCGGTGTCATTGAGTTCGCGCCAGGAATACCACTGTTCGGGGTTCGCGGGGTCGCTCAGATCGACGCTCTCCTTGCTGTAAGGCTGGCCATTGGCCAGCAGTCCGGGTCCGACGGGAGTGCCGTCCGTGCTGGCGGAACTCGGGTTCGTCACACCGGAGAGCGCCTGGTCCTTGTCGAGGTAGGCGACTGGCTTGCCTTTGAGGCTGGAGAGCAGCGCTTTCCAGGCCGACACCGAGGTGCTGTTCACGTTGAACGGCCCTTCGACCATGAGGTGGGCGGCGATCTTGTCGGCGAGCCCGTCACGGAAGTCGGCGGCGTCGGAGAACAACTCGTTGAGCCTGCTTTGGTTGAAATCCCGCGAATAGGGTTGGATGCGCCGGTTGGGCAGGGGCCGGTCGCTGAAGAAGAAATCCTCGGCCACCTGTTTGGCGGTGCGGTTCCTGCCGCCGAAGGCTCGCACCGAGGACGGTTGCGGGGTGATGGAGGAGAAGAAAAACTCGTCCCAGAGCGCCTTGTTCGCCAGGTAGGAATGGTCGGCGAGCGTGCGGCTCTGCGGTCTAACGCTGGCATTGAAAGTCCGCTGGAGGTCCGTGAATGCCCGATCCGCCGGGATCATGGGATGGGCGTAGGAATTGCCGATGGCCTGCATGGTGTGGGGAAACAGCCCGAGGTTTCCGACCGCGGTGACCTTGGGGTCCATCGGGCTCGGTTCGTTGTTCGCCAGGCTGAAACCGCCCAGACGGGCATGACTCAGGGAGGCGATGGAAAACACGGGAGTCACGGGGATTTCCTGCTGGATGACGTGAGTGGTGCCGTAGCCATCGAAATAGCCGCCGCCATAGTAGCCGCTGTTGTCTGCGGATACGCCGACCAGCGCCTCGTCCGCGGAGTTGAGTGACTCAACCCACCAGCTCCAGCCGTAGTTGTAGAGCGAGTTGGCATCGACGCTGTCGATGTATGGCGAGGACATGGGCGACGAGTGCAGGAATGGACGGCTGGCGAACTTGCGGCCCACGAAGGGCCCGGCGATTTCCTCGCTCATTTCGCAGTCGGCCATGATCGCGAACTGCATGAAGGCGAACCATTCGTTCGGGTTTCCGATCATTTGCGAGACGGGCAGAGGAGCTGCGACGGCATCGCCCGGGAATCCCTTGCGGATCAAATCGTGGTTGAAATCGCGGGTCGAGGTGCCCTGGCCGGTGCGGCTGAGGAAATGGTAGTTTCTGAAATTCCAGAGTCCGCCGGTGGCCGCGCGGCTTTGGAACAGCTTCTTGATCATGATGAAATTGAATCCGGCCCCCGCAACCTCCTGGAATTGGACATAGTCCTTGTTTTCCTCTTTTTCGGTGCTGAGCGAGAAGTTGAGCGAGTCGTTGGGGGCAATGATCAGGTGGTTATCGTCCACATGCGGATCGGTGGCGTCGTTCGGCGTCCAGGCGCTGTTCACCATTTGAAGGAAAGCCTCGTTGTCCCAATCCTGATCCTGGGCTTCCTGCTCGGGTTGGAACCTGTCGTTCTGGTCTTTTTTGAAAGTGAAATTCCCGGCTCTGTAGGGATAGGAGAACACCCGGGTTTCGCCGGGTTCCAGTCGCACCGGGCGGTTGGCGGAGAAATACATGTCGAAGATGGTCGCTTTGATGTTGTTTCCTCCCACCCGCCAGCCGGGTTGGCCGGTCTTGGAGTCGCCTCCCATGGCCGCATAGGCGATCGATAGGGGCTCCGAGCGGTAGGCGCCGCCGTTCTTGTTCCAGCGGATCATGAAGGGAACATGCATCAACCGCATTTGCTGGGACACCACCGCGGGATCGCCGAGATTCATGACGAGCGGCACGTTGTTGGGATTCCACAGTGTGACGGCGGGCAGCAAGCCGAGTTTGAGGCGGTATTTTTTCGGGGTGTTCGGATTTGCACCGCCCTGCTGCGGGACTTCCTCGGCCCTGGCGGCGAGCAACAACTGCAGTTTGATGGGGACGGGGCTGCGATACAGGTTGGTGTATTCGCGCAGGAATTGGCTCCGGTCGTTCTTGTCGCCGTAATCCGGAGCCGAGATCTGGATGCCGCTGGGCAGGAGATTGTTCTGAGGCGAGGAGGAGTACTTGACGCCTTCGCGCCAGCCGGTGCGGGTGCTGTCGTAGAGTTGATAGTAGGCGGCAAGGTCCTGGATGGGCACTTGTTGCTCAACGTCGCTGCCGAACTTGTAGAGCATGAATTCATTGCCGCTCTCTGACAATGTGATCGGGCGTTCGAGCAGGGCGGAGAGGTCGCGTTTGAGGCCGCCTTCGCGGACATCGGCGAGGACGTGATAGGAATAGGGGGTGGCGTGGTGGAAATTGCGCTCCGCCTGCTCGGTGGCGCCGTCGATCAGGCTGGCGGTCATGAGCGAGGGCAGGCCGGCGAGTTGTCCTTCGTTGGTAATGTTCTCGAAACCGGGGAGGGTGCGGGTGCCCATCGAACCGGGGGCCTGTTGGCGGGAAAGCCGACCGGCGAGGGAATCGTCGGAATCGGTGACATAGCTGTCGTTCATCAGGCGGGCTTTCTGGCTTTCGTCACCGACCCACCAGCCGTAGCGGCCGCGGAATGCGGAATTGCCGGCGGCTTCGACGGGAAGCAGCCGGGCGCTCACGTAGTCGCGCGCATCCGCGCCTTCCTGTTCGGTGCCCACGGAGCCTTCGCCGACGAGCCGGACGGCATTGGCTGATTCGCCGGGCATGATGTCACCGTCGAGTGCGAGGGTGCGCGCACTCTCGATGCTTGTGGCCTCGCTTGGGTTGAGCGACAGAAGCCAACTGCGGAAATGATCGGAACGGCCGTTGCTGTAAGTGGCATTCATGCCGCTGGGCACATCGCGCGTGCCCGGGATGGTCCGATGTGCGCTGGGAGCGTCCGGAGTCGGGTTGGCCGGGTCCTTGGTGCCCGCCTGCCATGAATTCCAAGCGCCGGTCCAGTGAGGGTTGCGGACTTGGGACTCGGAGAGAATCGCGCCGTTGGCGGAGACGCGCTGGTCGGGACCGAGTTGCTTCTGCAACTCGCCGATCGCGATCATGAGGGCGAGTCGCGCGTTGGCCTGGGCCTCCGCCTGGGCCTGTGACTGGGTGCTGCTGCGCAGCGAGACGGCGGAAAGGCCGAGCAGGCCGACACACATGACGGCAAGGAGAACCATCAGGGAGACGGTGACGACCAGCGCGAAGCCTTGCGGGTGAAATGGGGCGAGCGGCCGGGTTTTCATGGCGTTGGGTGTTTTGGGATGCGGGGGCCTTGTGTTGACAAAGTAGATTCTTTTACTCCGCTCCGCAAGGTGGCGAGAGCAAGTTTTTTGTCCGGTGCAAGCATCCCCATTTGGGGTATGGTTCAAGCTTGTTCAGACGCGCTGATTGTTACCGTGAGAGTCAGGTATCCGTTGCGGCGGCGGTAAGCCGGTTCGTTTTCAACCTGTTCGCTCGCCTCGATGAGTTGAACCGATTCGACCCGGGCGCACAGCGACTTGAGCAGCGAGCGGATGACCAGCCGGGCATGAGGCGCGCCGAGGCAGAAATGCGCGCCGGCCCCGTAGGCGAGGTGAGGGTTCGGCTTGCGGTCGAGTCGGACTTCCGTCGGCGCGTCGAAGACATCGGGATCGAAATTCGCCGCCGCCCAGCACAGGGAAATCCGGTCGCCGGCGGGCACTTTCACGCCGTGGACCTGGCTGTCCACCGGGCACTTGCGGCCGATGTGGGTGAGGGGCGTGATGACGCGCACGAATTCCTCGGCGGCGAGCGGAATGCGCTTCGGATCTTCGCGCAGGAAATCGAGTCCTTCGGGATGATCGGAAAAATACGCGATGATGCCGGCGATGGACTGGATGATCGTGTAGCGACCGCCGGCGAAGGTGAGGTTGGCGAAACCGACCATTTCC
>DATISV010000611.1:0-2458 GCA_035468505.1 Luteolibacter sp.
TGAAGGGAATGGGGGGGGTGATTCCGTCTTCCTGTCCCGGATCGCGGAAATCAGCCGGTGGCGCGAGTCACCGGAACCTGGGCAAATGAAAGGTGGGGTTCCACCGCCGGGGGAACCTGTCGTCCATCAGGTCCGCGAGACGATGGCGATGTGTTTTCCGTATCGCTCGACGATTTTCCAGCCCCGCGGTTCACAGACCTGGTCCAAGTCCATGCGCGCGTCGGCATCCGGTATCGGCTCGCCATCCAGCATCCATTGGAACGCATTCCGGATCAGCACGCTTTCGTCTGCAAATGTCAGGATGGCGCGTGAAATCGAAGCGGAGCGGGAGAGACGTTCGTAGTCCAGCAATGACTCGCGGTGAATGTACGGGTCATGATCGGCATTGAATGATTCATCCGTGATACGGTGCATGGTTCAATCGGTTGCTTCCTTGGCCAACGACGGCACGATTCCGGCGGCTTCGGTCAGGTGGCGGATTTCGTCGGGGATATTCTCCCCCACCCACACGCGACTGCCTTGCGGCCCCTCGAGGTCCATCCGGTATCGCCAGCGCCCGTCGCCGATTTCCTCGGTCGTCACCACTACGGTTCGCTCGCCCTCAGGCGGAGTGAAGACCGCGTCCACCTGCTTGGCGGCGAGAAAGGCGGCGGCACGGTCGCCACCGAGCGCCTGCCCGACCCGCGCACGGAAGTCGCTGGCGATGCCGGCCATCGTGGGGGCGGCGTCCGGCACGGTGATGCGCACCGACCATTCGTCGATTTCCTCGGATTTCATGGTGGCGGCCTCGACTCCGCGAACCCTGTCCACCGCCGCATCCCATGCGTTCTGGATCGTCGCTTTTTCCACCTCGGTGATCTCCAGTGCCTGCTCCACCCGCTGATCCTCGCCGAAAATGGGGAGGTCGAGCCTGCGGACACCGGCGGCGAGGCTCAGTTCGCGGATCAGGGCAAGCGGTATCCAGGCGTGGCCTGCGGCATGCGCGTATCGCTCAGGTTCCGAAGGACTCGTGACCGCCGCCTCTGCCATCACCGCTCCTTCACCCGGCGCGGTCTCCACAACCGTGCGTTCGTGGGAGCGTGTGTGGTGGGTCGCGGCGACAGGTGGTGCGGCAGATCGGGCTTCCGGCCACGGAAGCAGGCGACCGAGGAAGATGCCGGCCAGCAGGCCGAGGACTGCAGTGACGAACGGTTTGGCTTTCATGGCTGAGCAACGATGAGTCCGGGGGCTCCTTCCAGCCCCCACCGCGATGGAGCGGGGGGAGCCGGACGAATCCCCATACCAGGATCCTACTGAAACACGATGTAATTCACCTGTTCGGTGGCGTGCTTGCGGCGGCTGTCCTTGAACGCGTCTTCTGCGAGGTGGAGGCGCAGGGCGGTCGGCGTGATCGGCGAGGAGCCGGAAAGCACCGCCCAGGCACCGTCATTGCCGTCCATGCCGGTCTGCGACAATGCCGCGGCGCTCGCCGATGGCAGGCCGCTGGTCAGCGGGTAGGAGTAGGGAGTGGCCGAGTCGCCGAAGCACTGGACGATGTCGGCACCGACGCCCGCTTCGTAGCGAACTCCCTCGATCAGGCCGCTGCCGGCCTCGATGACGATGTAGCCGATCGTCTCGTCGGCACGCGAGGTATCCGGATCCTGCCCGACATGCTTGCCGACGTTGAAGTTGAGTGCATCGGCCGGCTCGGTTCGTGACGAACCCATGCTCCAGAACGCCGACCACCTCGCGTCATTGGCGCTCATCACCTGGCCGACCACCACCGGCGTGGCGTAGTTGTTCTGCAGCGTGCGCGCCTCGGCCACCCAGTTCGCGTTGCCGTAGGCGGTGAGGGTGGAGGTGAATTTCACCGCCTCCATCTTCACGCCGTGTTCGGCGACGGTATAAACGCCCTCGTCCACCACGACCACCGACACGTCGAAGCTCACCGCGCCGGTCTGGCCGTCGGCACGGTCGAGTTTCAGTTCGAAGCCGGTCGGCGTGACGTTGCGCAGGCGGGTGACCACCGGCGGCTGGTTCGAGTTTGCGTAGATCGGCGTCGCCACGATGACCGGCGAGTTGTAGGTCTGCCCGAGGCTGACGGCCTTCCACGAGTTGTTGGAAACCGCGGTGACTGTGGTGCGCAGCAGCTTGATCGAGGAGGCCGCGGCATTCACCGTGATATTCAGGGTGGCCGTCACCGGTGTGGCGATGCTATCCGTCACGCTCACCGTGAAGGCGTTGGTTCCCACATCCGCGTTGGTCGGCGTGCCCGACAGCGTGCCGTCGGCGGCGACGCTCAGCCAGACCGGACCGCTCACCTTGGCGTAAGTCAGGGCGTCGCCGTCGTCGTCTGAGGCACTTCCGGCGATGCTGTCCGCATAGGCCGCATCCTCGGTGGCATCGCCCGCACTGAACGGATCGGAGGCAAACACCGGCGCATCGTTCACGTTGTTCACCGTGATGTTGAGCGTCGCAT
>DATISV010000612.1:0-1680 GCA_035468505.1 Luteolibacter sp.
CGACACATCCCGTCGAAGCCACGCGCTTGCTTCGCGTGACGCTTTCCGGAGTGACTTTCGAAGGCGTGGCGTTCGATTCGCGCCGCCACCGGCTCGCGGTGGTGGAAAAGCAAGGCGCGCCGGGTTCGCGTTTTGCGGATGCGGAAGACGCCGCGCAATCGGTCGGCGGGCTGGCGGCGGTGAACGGCGGGTTTTTCACACCGGAAGGCGAGCCGCTCGGGCTGGTCATCGCCAATGGCAGGCGCTTCGGCGTGTGGAACTCCGCCAGTTCGCTCGGCAGCGGCGTGTGGCATGTCGATGCGGCCGGAAACATGGGTATCAGCCGTCGGCAGGCGCTCGGCAAGGCCCGTGCAATGGCCATGCAAAAGCTGTTACAGGCCGGTCCCATGCTGGTGGCGGACGGCCGGGCCGTCGGCGGATTGGAAACCACCAAAACCCGCGCCCGGACCGTGGTTGTCTGGGACGGCGGCCACCGCTGGTGGATCGGCCGCACCGCTCCCTGCACGCTGGCGCGCTGCGCGGAAATCCTGGCTGCCTCATCACCGGCCGGCTGGCCCGTGAAACAAGCGCTCAACCTCGATGGCGGACGATCCTCCGAGTTATGGGTTTCGAAAACCATCTCCGGCGGCCCGCTGAAATCGCGTCCGCTGTGGAACAAGCCGGTGCGCAATTTCCTGGTACTGAAATAACGCTCACCCGTCGAACGGCCGACAGGTCATACCCTCGCAGACGATCACCCGATCGCCCTCGCAGGCGGAAAACACCACGCGGGGCAGGAAATGTGTGTGGATTTTCGCGGCGATCGTCGGATCGGTCCCAGCCGGGATCTTGAAATGCATCGCGCCGCGCTCGTGGAGGTCGAGTGCGGCAAGCAACAGCGGGCAGGCGAATGATTGTCGTTCCAGCATGGCTGTGCCGGCGTGCAGCAGGGCTTCCGCGCGTGCGGCATGGCGCGGTTCGTCTAGCAGCGTGGCTAGCTTGAGCAGGTTTTCCGCGGCCACATGGTTGGGGGACGGTTCGGCACCATCGTAATCGTCGCGGATCGCCAGCAGTTCGTCACCCGCGAGCGAGGGACGCATCACATAACCGGCGTGCGGTTCGCTCCAGAACATGTCATCGAGTTTCTCCTGCAACTCCGCCGCCCATGTCAGCCAACCTTCATCCGGCCGCGTCGCATGCAATTCGATGAGCCCGGAAATCAGGAACGCGTAATCCGCGGGAAACGCCTCCACCTCCCCTCGCCTGCCGCGATGACTGCGGAACAGCTTGCCGCCATGGCATAACTCGCGTTTCAAAAAGGCCGCGGCTTCCCGCGCCGCAGGGGCAAGGTCCGGGCGCTGCATCACGCGCGCGCCTCGGGCCAGCGCGCCGATGGCGAGTCCGTTCCATGCGGTGACGATCTTGTCGTCGCGGTGCGGCGGCGGACGCGTGGCGCGTCGCTCTAACAAAATCTTGCGTGCCGCCGCGAGCCGCTCGCGGATTTCCGTTTCCGGGCAATCGAACAAGCAGCCGAGTTCCGCATCGGATTTCGCGCGATACAGCGTATTGCGGCCTTCGAGCTCGCGGTGAGGATCGCTTTCCGGGCGCGCGTTGCCATTGGCTTCCACGCCATAGGCGGCATCGAAAATCGCGGCATCGCGTGGATCCAACAGCGAAGAAACTTCCTCCGCCGTCCATGTC
>DATISV010000613.1:0-5640 GCA_035468505.1 Luteolibacter sp.
GGTGGGCAACTCGTCGCCGATGACCATGCAGTCCGGATCGCGGCGGCGCATGTAGGGCTCCAGGTAATTGGCATTGATCCCGTTCTTGGCGCGGCAGACGCGGGCTTCCACCACTGGTCCCTTGCCGGGCACTTCGTAAGCGACCTCGTGCCAGCCATCGACGGCGTCGCGCACCGCCAGTTCGACGAGTTGTGCGCTGTCCGCGGCCACGGTGACGGAGGGTGCGGCATCGAGCACCGCGGCGGCTTCGGGAGGGACGGGAAACGGCAGGGCCTTGCAGCGGACGGGTGTGCTCATGAATGGATTCGGATTGATGAATGACTGCGGGAAAACTCCGCCGGTGAAACTTTCTAACGGTGCCATGCCGGCGGGCACCGGATGCTATGGGTCACCGCTCTCGGCAGTCAATCGGGAGATGGAGCGACATGTGTGACGGTTTGGCCGTTTTGCGCATCGATGTGTGAAAATTTGCGAATCCTGTGCCTCCCACTCCATGCGGTTGACAGGCGGGCGGGATGACGGACAGGGTTTTTTGCAAGCAAACTTCCACCCTTCACCCGTTGCATTCACCTTGAGCGCCTCCACCCATGCCGCGCCGCCATCCTCCGCGGAACTGGCCGCGTTGATCCGACTGCTGGACGATGAGACGCCCGAGGTCCGGCGGCGCGTGGCGGAACGCATCGCGCTCTGCGGCGGCGATTTGAGCGAGTGGCTGGCCTCATCGTCGATCTCATTGGACGATGCCGGGCGCAGGACGCTGGCGGAACTGTTGCGTCCCGCGCGGCGCGCGGCGCTGAGGCGCGATTGGCTGGCACCCAGCGGCGGTGCGGATGCGATGCGCGACGATTGGGACCAGCTCGAGGCGATGCTGCGGGTGATTTCGGATTTCCTGCACGATGGAGTGACGATCCGCCAGCCGCTCTCGGACGCGCTCGACCTGCTCGCCGAGGAAGCCGAGGCGGAGGGCGTTTCCAATGCCCGCGAACTGCGCAAATTTCTCTTCGCCGACGGTCGGCTGAGCGCGAATCAGGAGGATTACGACAGTCCCAATAACTCGGATCTCGCATGGTGCGTCGAAGAGGGGCGTTCGAATCCGCTGGGGCTCGCGGTGATTTTCATCCTGGTGGCCAAGCGGCTCGATTTCGTGGTGGAGGGAGTGAATTTTCCCGGCCATTTCCTCACCCGCATCTATGAGGACGGTTACCCGATCATTGTCGATTGTTTCGATGGCGGGCAGTTGCATCTCCAGTCCACATTGCTGGAAAGCCCGGAACTCAGCCGCGAGGAGCGCGATCACCTGCGCCGCGCGGCGACCACCGGAACGATCCTGTTGCGGCTTCTCAACAACCTGGTGGCGGCACTCGATGCCGCCAAGCGCCCGGACGACGCGCGGCTGGTGCGCGACCTGCGCGGGTTGCTGAAGTAATGGATTGGGTCGAATGGGTAGGGCGGCACCGCCGGGGCCGCCGGAGAATGCGGTGAGGATGAAAAGTCATTGAAGGACGGAACGTCGATCAATGTCCGCTCATTCACCTCCCATTCGCGCGGCGCTCCCGGCGGTAGTGCCCTACCAACGCTCGGGCGCGCCGCCGCCGGGCCAGATTTTTTCGAAGCCGTTGCCCGGTTTTTCCGCCTGGCGGATCAGGCCGTCGGCGGTGAGCGCGAACCACGGACGGTAGGTGCCGCCGGCGGCTTCGAGCGCCTGCACCGTCCACACGTTGCAGACGCGCGGGATGAAATAACTGTGGCGCGACTCGATCTGCACGCCGTGGCCCCAACTCGACTCGCGGACCACGACCGGGCGGCCGTTTTCATCGGTGGCGGCGCAGGCGTTGAGGAATGCGGCCAGCGACGGGCCGCGATCGCGCGGCACCCGCGCCTGCCAGATGCGGTGGCCGGGCAAAACCTCCGGCACGCTCCAGTTCACCGGGATGAGTTCCATCACCGAGCGCGTGGGCGTGAAGAGCACCCGGAACACCTTCCACGGATGATCGAATCCTTCCGCGGAATAGGCGTCGTCGTTGCCCCAGCTCATCACGACGTAGCGCGGCGTGCCGAAGTTTTCCGGCGGCACGTAGCCGGACTCCAGCAGCCAGCCGTAGGGCGCCGCGATGCAGGTGTGATAACGGTCCGCGGTGAGCCAGAGATAAACGTCCGGTTCGTGCGGCGGCTCATCAGCCGGCGTTTGCGCGCGCAGGCTGACGGGAGTGGATTGCACCGGCGTGGTTTCCACCGGCAGCCGCAGGCCGCAGGAGACGGTGGCGCACGCCACGGCGGCGAAGCACAGGCTTCGATACAGTTCCGGCACGCGATTCGTCATTCGGCCAGGAACGAGCAGATGTACTCGCAGACACCCTCGTCCACCGCGATGGTGAAGCCGCTGTTGCCCGGCACCTCGAACGACTCGCCGGCCGTGTATGGGCGTTCCTCACCGGAACCGTTGAGCGTCACGCGGCAATCGCCGGCGACGATCTCCATGAGTTCCGGCGCGGCGGTGCCGAAATGATAACTCCCGGGGTGGATCAGGCCGAGCGTCTTGCGCGAGCCGTCGGCAAAATGCACGGTGTGCGACATCACTCGGCCATCGAAATAGATGTTGGCCTTGGTGTCGACGATGACATTGGAGAACGAAGTCATGATATGGGATGGTTGTTGGATGAAATCATCATTCGGTCGGCAGTCCCGCATCGAGCCATGCGTTCCAGCCGCCGGAGAAGATACTGGCATCATGGCCGCGCCGTGCAATGCGGCGGGCCACGGTGCGGGCGTCCGCGCACAGCACGCCGGAGCAATAGGTGACGATGGTTTTATTCTCCGCCAGCGCCTGTTTGATGGTGTCATTCAGTTCATCGAACGCCGCCTCACCGGATTCCTTGGGCAGGTTCAACGCGCCGGGGATGTGTCCGAGTTGATAGTGGTATGCGGGCCGCGCATCGATGACGAGCGCCTTGCCCTGCTGGTGGAGCAGGAAGAAATCGTCGAAGCCGATGGATGACACGCCGCCTTGTGGCTGCGCGGGCGGTTTTTGCGCGGCGGGTTTCTCCGGCTCGGCGGCAGGAGCGGGCGCGTCATGCGGCGGTTCGGGAGCGCATGCGGCCGCGAAGAGCCACATGCCGCATGCCATTCCGAACCGGCGGGCGCGTTTCATTTACTTGACGATTTCCAGCAGCTCGACGTCGAACACCAGCATGCCGCCGGGGCGTCCGCCGCCGGGGTTCTCGCCGTAGCCGAGGTCGGCGGGAATCCAGAACCGGCGCTTTTCGCCCGCGACCATGAGTTGCAGTCCTTCGGTCCAGCCCTTGATCACGCCGTTGAGCGGGAATTGCGCCGGTTCGCCGCGCTGCACCGAGCTGTCGAACAGCTTGCCGTCGGTGGTCCAGCCGGAATAGTGGACCTTCACGGTGTCGGTGGCGGCGGGCTTGTCCTTGCCTTCGCCGGCCTTGAGCAGCTTGGAGGCGAGTCCGCTGGCGGTCTTTTCCGCATCGTCGGGCACGGCGGCCACATCCTCGGGCACCGGCGGGGCGGGCGGGGCTTCCTTGAAGGAAATCAGTTCGACTTCGGCCACGATATGGCCGCCGGGAGCGCCCGGCTCGGGAATCCAGCAGCGGCGTTTTTCGCCGGGCTTCATCGTCGCGAACACCTCGCCCAGCGCGGGCGGGAGCTTGTCGCTTGAAGCGCTGGGTGCCTGCGGGCTGTTGCGGGTATCTTGGATCGTCTGGCCGTCCAGCGTGCCCACCACCATGTGGAAGGTCATGATGTCGGTGCCGCCGGGGGCTTCGCCCTTGCCTTCCTGCAGCACCTTGTAGGCGGTGCCGCCGGGGGTTTTCTCGGTGTCCTCGGGGACTTTTTCCAGCTCCTTGATGTCGAGCAGCTCGACGTCGAACACGAGCATGCCGCCGGGACGACCGTCGCCCGGGTTTTCGCCGTAGGCGAGATCGGCGGGGATCCAGAAGCGGCGCTTCTCGCCCTCGACCATGAGTTGCAGACCTTCGGTCCAGCCCTTGATCACGCCGTTGAGCGGGAAACTGGCCGGCTGGCCGCGCTGCACCGAGCTGTCGAACAGCTTGCCGTCGGTGGTCCAGCCGGAGTAGTGGACCGAGACGGTGTCGGTGGCGGCGGGTTTTTTGTCTCCGGTGCCGGCTTGCAGGACTTTCGAGGCGAGGCCGGAGGCGGTTTTGCTGGCATCGGCGGGCGGGGCTTTGACGTCTTCGGGAGCGGCGGGCATGGTCGGTTCGGCGCGGGCGATGAGGCACAAAGCGGCGAGGAGCCCGGCCGCGTGCGGGATCATCTTGCGGTGGAGGTTCAGTGGCGAACGCATGTGCGCAGTGAAGCGGATCGCCGGGGACTGTCAATCCCGGGGGTCGGCGGGAAATTTCACGATCCGCCGCGCTCGCGGACTTCGAGCACGCTCGGTTCGCCGCAATACGGACAGCGGAAGCCGCCGGTGAAAAGGACGCTGAGCGCCACATGAAGCCGGTGACTGCCGAGAAAGCGCCGCGCGTGGCGGTGCTTGGCACAGCCTTTCGACATCATCACCGGCGTGATACACAACGGGCAGTGGGTCCGCGCCGCGAACAGCCACTGGGCGATCACCAGTAGGACCGTGACAAATACCAGTACCAGTCCGGCGATGATCTTCGCGTCGTCGTTTTGGACGAAACCATAGATGAAAACTGCGGCGGACAGCGGGGCGGCGAGACACTTCAAGCAGATCAGGATCGCGGTGATCCTCATGCGGACGATGGCTTTGCTGGACGGTAAGCGGTGCATGAATCGCGCCTCCACGGCGGAAATGACGATGATGGGTGGCTGACGGCTTCCGCCGTTTGGTTCTGCTGGATGCAATCTGCTAGATGCTGCCGGATTCGCAAACGCAAATTGTAAATCCCCGTGTATTTTCAATCAGTCGTACCGGCTTCCGGAAAAAGCATTCCCTGTGCCGGATTTTCCGCGATTTGCGCCACCGGAGTGGCCAGCAGCGAATCGATCCGGGTGATCAACTCGATGGTGGGAGGTTCCGCTCCCGCCAACAAGGCTTCGAGCCGTGTGCGCCAGTAGCCGGCATCACCACCGGTTTCGGCGGCGAGCGTGGCGGCGGCCTGGCTGATGCCGCCGCTGGCGGCGAGACGCCGGCGCGTGCGCCTGAGCCATGACTGATAGCGGTCGGTCTGACGCTCCTTGCGGTTCACGGGCCGACAGTTTCCCAAGGCGGGCGCGGCGTCGAGCCATGACATGACGGAATTTCCCGCTTGGAGCGCGGCGCATGCGGCGGTGGAATCCCGGCATGGCCCGCGGAGGATTCGGATGGAAGGACAGCAAGGGACTCGCGCGGGCGATTCTCCGCGACCGCGCCGCGCGCCGCAAGGTGATGGGGCGATTGTTGCTGGGCGTATTGTTTTGGATTGCCGCCGGTCGCTGGCTGGTGGACGGCTGGCTGGCGGAAAGCCCGTGGCGTTTCCTCGCCTGGTGGGGCGCCTGCGCGCTTATGACGGTGGTGGTGATGTTGTTCGCGCTCTACGACGCCCTTGCCGTGATCCGCGAGGAGCGGGACAAGTTCCGCTGAAAAACCGGCCGATATGTCGCGAATTGCGATCGGTTTAACGAAATCCGCCGATCCGGCACGATCGCTTGCGGAGGCCG
>DATISV010000614.1:0-1894 GCA_035468505.1 Luteolibacter sp.
CCCCTCACCCGCGATCTGGTGCAGGAGCCGGGAAATTTCGGACTGGGAAAAATCCCGTCGCGGCTGAAACCGAGCTCCACGGCCACCTCGATCTGCGGCTATTGCGCGACCGGCTGCCAGTTGAAGATCCACCTGGATGAAAAGGGGAGGGCGATCAACCTCAGCCCGCAATCCGGTTATCCCGTGAACCTCGGCATGGCCTGTCCGAAAGGGTGGCAGGCACTGGATCCGCTCAATGCGCCGGACCGGGCGACCACGCCGCTGCTGCGCGATGCATCCGGCACTCTTGCCCCGGTGGATTGGAATACCGCGCTGGAGGTCTTTGTTTCCAAACTCAAGTCCATACAGGCGGCACACGGCCGCGAGTCCGCCGCGTTTCTCTCCACCGGGCAGATTCCTTTCGAGGAAATGGCGCTGCTCGGGTGCTTGTGGAAATTCGGCATGGGTTTCCTGCACGGCGATGCGAACACCCGCCAGTGCATGGCCACCGCGGTAACCGCCTACAAGCAATCCTTCGGCTTCGATGCGCCGCCCGCGACTTATGCCGACTTCGAGCAAAGCGATGTCATCGTGCTGGTGGGCTCGAATCTCTGCATCGCCCATCCCATCCTCTGGCAGCGCGTCATGCGCAACAAACGCAAGCCACACATCATCGTCATCGATCCTCGTGCCACGGAAACCGCGCAAGCCGCCACGCAGCACGTCGCGTTGAAACCCAAGGGCGATCTCGCGCTCTACTATGCGCTGGCGCATTGCATCATCCGCGACGGGCGGGTGGACGTGGAATCCATTGCCAACACCACAGGCTACGGCGAATTCGCCGTTTTTGTTAGAGACTACACGCCTGAAGCGGTCGCCGGACGCACCGGAATGACGGTGGATGAAATCGAAGCCCTCGCCCGCATGGTTTCCGAACCCGGAAAACGCGTTTCCTGGTGGTGGACCATGGGCATCAACCAGTCCCACGAGGGCGTGCGCGCGGCGCAGGCGATGATCAACCTCGCGCTCATCACCGGCAACATCGGCAAGCCCGGCACCGGTGCGAACTCCATCACCGGCCAATGCAACGCGATGGGCTCGCGACTGTTCTCCAATACCACGTCCCTGGTAGGTGGGCACGATTTCGCCGATCCCGCGCATCGGGAAAAGGTGGCGACTCGTCTCGGCATTCCCGTCGGAAACATCCCGTCCGATCCCTCGCTCGCCTATGACCAGATCTTCGATGCGGTGGATGCCGGGAAGATCAAGGCGCTGTGGATCGTCGCCACCAACCCATTCCACTCGTGGATCAATCAGGACCGGCTCAAGCGACTGCGCGGGAAAATCGAATTTCTCGTGGTGCAGGACATGTATCATTCCACCGAGAGCGCGCGCGTGGCCGACCTCGTCCTGCCCGCCGCCGGATGGGGCGAGAAAACCGGCTGCTTCATCAACTCCGAACGCCGTATCGGCACCACCAAGGCGGTGCGCAGGGCGCCGGGACTCGCGCTATCCGATTTCCGCATCTTCCGCCTGATCTCCCGCGCCTGGGGCTGCGGCGACATGTTCTCCGAATGGACCGATCCCGAGGCCGCCTTCCGCATCCTGCGCGATCTAACCAAAGACCGCCCCTGCGACATCACCGGCATCGAGGGCTACGACCACCTCGATCAGCAAGGCGGCATCCAATGGCCTCTCTCCCAATCCCAAATTTCAAAATTCAAATTTCAGATCCCAAAAGAACGCCGACTTTTCGAAGACGGCCGCTTCCATCATCCCGACGGCAAGGCGCGCATTCTCTTCGATCCTCCCGCCGACCTCCCCGAAGCGCCCGACAACGATTTCCCCTTCCTGCTCCTCACCGGACGCGGTGCCAGCAGCCAGTGGCATACCCAAAGCCGCACGGCGAAGTCCG
>DATISV010000615.1:0-2886 GCA_035468505.1 Luteolibacter sp.
GGACGGGTGATGATCCCCTCGACCAGCAATGGCGCGCCGCCCTCCATTTCCAGTTTCGTCACCTTCCCTTCCAGCGTCCCGCCGTCTGGCACCGGGATCGATACCGCACTGCGGTCCGCCGAGAGGATGCGGCGGGTGAAATCCTCCGCCAGCGGCATGGCAACCGTCCGCCCGGCAGGCTTGCGGACGGTTGACCTCGCCAGCACGGGATCCGGGGAATCCCTCGCCATCCCGGGAGCCTCGGCGGCACGCGCCACGCCGTTGGTTTCCGGCTCAAGGCCGATGGACTGCGGGTCGCTCCGGCGTTCCCCCGATACCCAGATCCACCCGAGCGCCGCCGCGAGAGCGACGCAGGCACACGAAAGACTGTGGCGGCGGGGGGGCATGGCTCGGGGAGAGATTCAAATCACAGGCGTGGGACGGCCGCGTGACGGGGTTTTTATCAGAATAACTCCTGCAATCTATCCGCCCGAAACCGCTTGGCGAGCGTTTTCCCATTCCCCATGGCGAGGCGTGCCGCCGCCGCCACCGCGTTCAATCGCGCGCCTTGAGCACTCCGACGAGGTCGAGCTTGGCGAGCATGCGGGAAACCACTGCGAACGAAGTGATCGCTGCGGTGAGCACCACGACCACGGCGATGGCATAGGTCGAGTCGTTGATGAGGATCGGCAGGCGCACGGTTTCGGTGCTGAAGGACGACATGATGAGCAAGGCCAGCCCGCGTCCGAAGAGCAGCCCGACGGGCAAGGCGAGCAGAACCAGCACCGCCAGTTCGCCGACGAGCACGCCGCGGACTTCGGGCACGCTGAAGCCGACCACGCGTAGCGTCGCCAATTCGCGACTGCGTTCGGAGAGGGCGATTCGCGCGCTGTTGTAAACGACACCGAAGGCGACAATGGTGGCGAGCACGAAGTAGAGCTTGCGGATGATGCCGATGCTGCGGCCGGTGGTTTCGCGAAAAGCGGCGAGCTGGTCGCGTTTCACCATCACGAACGCGGCGCGCGGCGTGTCCTTCACCTCGCGCATGAAACGGTCCCATTGGTTGTGGTCCACCGCGAGGTAGGCGCCGTTGACGGTGTCGCCTTCCTTGAGGATGCGCTGTAGGGCGGTCAGGTCCATCCATGCCGAGACACCTGCGAAATCGGTGACCAGTCCGCGGATCGGCACGTCCACCGCGGCGCGGCGGCCTTCCAGCATTTCCAGGCGAACCAGGTCGCCGAGCCGCGCGCCTAGGATTTCGGCGAGTTTTTCCGACATCAGCAAGCCATCCTCCGGCATCTCGATCGGCCGCTCGTTTTCATCCAGCAGGCGGTTGAGATCGTTGCCCGGGGCGATGCCGGTGACCGAGAGTTTGCGCTGGCGGTGGCCGAACCTCAGCCGCGCGGGCATCATGCGCACCGGCTCGGCGCGGATCACGCCGGGCAGGTTTTCCAGATCGTGGAAACCCTTGCGCGATGACGGCTCTGTTAGAAACACCGCCACGTCGTGGCGCTGGGCGCTGTTCCATTGGAAGGTGAGCAGGTAATCGATGCTGTCGCTCATCGCGCCGGGCAGTACCATCAGCCCAGTGGCCAGCGCGAGGCCGCAGCCGGTGAAAACCGCCTGCCATGGCCGGCGCTCGATGTTGCGCAGCGCCATCCGGAACGTCGGACTGAAGAAGCGTGTCAGGCCGATGCGCTCGAACAACGACGGTTTGAAATCCGCCGGCGGTTCCGGCCGCATCGCCTCGGCGGGTGGCAGTTTCACCGCCTGCCGCACCACCGTGAGCACGCCGAGCACCGAGACCCCGAGGCAGACGACCAGCGCGAGTCCCAGTGCGCTGTAGTCCATCTGGAAATGCAGCTCGGGAAACAGGAAAAACTGCGTGTACAGGTCCACCAGCGCGCCGCCTAACAGGCGTCCGCCGATCGCCCCGATGAAGGTGCCGAAGACGCCGATCACCAGTACGAATTTGAGATAGTGGAGACCGACCTGCCGCGACGAATAACCGAGCGCCTTGAGCTGCGCGATCTGTTCGCGTTGCAGTCGCACGATGCGCGAGAGCACCGCGTTTACCATGAACGCCGCCACGCTCATGAAGACGAGAGGATATGCCACCGACAATGTATATAAAACCCGCAACTCGTCATCGAGCCGCTGCGCGCTCGGGTGGTCGCGGCGGGTATAGGCCCCGCCGCCGCCGTAGGGCCTGAGCAGGCGGTCGATTTCCCCCATCAAAGTACCGGCGGTGGCACCGGGCGAGAGATCGATGCAGAGATCGTTGAACGCGCCATCCATGTTGTAGGCCACCGACAAGGCGCGGTAGTTCATCCACATCACGCTGAATCGCTCGTGATCCGGCAGCGTCTCGCCGACACGCGCCTCGAACACGAACTCCGGCGAAAGTCCGACACCGCAGATTTCCAGCGTCTCACGACGGCCGTTGATCACCGCCACCAGCGAGTCGCCGGGGCCCAGGCCGTTGGCGTTGGCGAAGGCTTCGCCAAGGATCACCTCGCGCCGCGAGTCGGCTTGTGGAAACCGACCGCTGCGCAGGAAAATTCGGTTGAGCATCGGCTGCCCGCCGTCTTCCGGCAGCGAGACAATGTGTCCGGACGCCGGTTCGGTGAGTCCGGGCAAATCAATCATCACGTCCACCACCACGCGCGTTTCCACCGCGGCCACGCCGGGCAGCGTCGTGAAACGGTCGGCCACGGACAGCGGCGCGCGTTTCAACGAGGCGAAGACATCGGCAAGGGCATATTGCTGATAGTAGGCCGAGCGCGTGGATTCCAGCGTGAGGATCAGGCTGCGCATCATAATCATCATCGCCAGCCCGCAAGCCATCACCAGGCTCACCGCCAGCACCTGGCCTTTCATGCGGGAAAGGTCGCGCAGCAGCTTGCG
>DATISV010000616.1:0-1695 GCA_035468505.1 Luteolibacter sp.
CGAACGCTGGATCCGCGAAGGCGCGCAGTGGCGCGAGCACTGGGCGTTCGAAAAACCCGTCGAGCCGGAACTTCCCGCCGCCACCGACAAGGATTGGGCGAAGGCCCCGATGGATCATTTCGTGCTCGATCGCTTGCAAAAGGAAAACCTCGCCCCCTCGCCCGCCGCCCCGCCCGAAGAATGGCTGCGCCGCGCGAGTTTCGATCTCACAGGCCTTCCGCCGTCGCCCGCCGAGCTTGATGTTTTTATCAAACAACATGCCGCCGACCCCGACGCGGCGCGCCGCGATACGGTGGAGCGCTTGCTCGCTTCGCCGGCCTATGGCGAACGCTGGGCGGCCGTGTGGCTCGACCTCGCGCGATACTCGGACACTTATGGCTTCGAGAAGGACCCGAACCGCAACATCTGGCCTTGGCGCGACTGGGTGATCCGCGCGTTCAACGGGGACATGCCATACGACCAATTCACCATCGAACAACTCGCCGGCGATCTCCTGCCGAACGCCACCGCCGACCAGCGGCTCGCCACCGCCTTCCATCGCAACACGATGAACAACACCGAGGGCGGAACCGACGACGAGGAGTTCCGCGTCGCCGCCGTGCTCGACCGCGTCAGCACCACCTGGACCGCCTGGCAGGGATTCACCTTCGGCTGCATCCAGTGCCACGCGCATCCGTATGAGGGCGTCTCGCACGAGGAGTTTTACGAGTTCGCCGCCTTCTTCAACAACACGCTCGATTGCGATCAGGACGACGATTTCCCGCGGATGAAAATCGCCAACGACCCCGCGCAGCGCGAAACCGCCTCGTCGCTCGAGACCCGCATCCGCGAACTCCGCGACTCGCTCAATCGCGATGGTCACCTCGCCGATGTGGAGTGGCAGCCGTTCCGGCCCGATGTCCTCAAGCCGGCCCATGGCGCGCTCGCTTTGGATGACAGCAGCGTCATCCGCTTCACCGGCACCCAGCCGACCAGGAGCCACCACGATCTCGAAGGCCTCGCCGCGCCGTTCAGCGCCATCCGCCTGCGCATCATGCCGGATTCCGACGATCCCACCCAATGGCCGGAGCGCGGATCGTTCGCCACCCACTTCGAGGTCCGTATGTTAGGTCCGGACGGCATGAGCATCGCGGTGCAAATGAAGGAGGTCTTCGTGGACCGCATCGATGGTCCCAAGGAGCCGACGCCGGGCGGAAACGTCGGTGGTTTTCCCAAGCTCGAGGGTCCTCGCTGGGCGGTCTTCGTGCCCGCGCATGCGTTCAGGCCGGCCGCCGGATCGCGCATCGCCATCCATATCAAACAACACGCCGCGACCACCGGCGAACAAGCCGTGCCGCTGCGCAATTATGCCATCGATTTCTCCAGCGACCCGCGATGGTCCGCGCTCTCCCGAAACCCCGATCGCAAGTCGCGCCATGCCGAACTCGCGGACTTGCGGAAACAATACCAGGCCATTCCCGGCACGCTCGTTCCGGTAATGGTCGAGCGCCCCGGCCCCGCGCCGCGAGAGACGCGCATCTTCGCCCGCGGCAATCGATTGTCGAAGGAAGACGCCGTTTCGCCCGGCATGCCTAAATTGTTCCTCGGCGGGAAAAACCAGGAATTCGCCAGCCGCCTCGACATGGCGCGCTGGCTGGTCGGCCCGGACAATCCGCTCGCCGCCCGAGTACTCGCCAACCGTTTGTGGGCGGAACT
>DATISV010000617.1:0-2825 GCA_035468505.1 Luteolibacter sp.
TGGCTTCGGGAGCTTCCTCTTCCTCGTCGGCGTCGAGCAGGTCGAAGCCCGGCAACTCGTAGTCCGGATAATCGCCGGTCGAGAGAAACTGGTGGCCGGATTTCTTGCGCTCGAAGGGTTTCGCACCCGGATCGAAAGGCTCGGCGGCGCGGCGCTGCGAGGCATCGATAATCTGCGGAGCGGGGGTGTCCCTAAGCGGCAGCAGCGCCTGACCGTCCTCATCGGCGGTTTCCTTTTCCTTCGCCGCGCGGGCTTCCTCGCGTTCCTTGCGGCGTTGTTCGCGCTGACGTTCGCGCTCGGCCAGCAATTCCGCCTCGCGGGCGGCGGCGCGGCCTTCCTCGCTGCGGCTCGCGCGCCACGCGGCGAATTTACGCGCGATGAGCGCACCGCAGGCCTTCGTGAATCGCACCGGCTGCTGGCCGGTGAGCATGATCACCGCCACCAGATAGACCGCGGTCGTCACGATGATGGTCCCCACGCGGCCGATCAGATTCATCAGCACGAAACCACCCAGCCCGTTGCCGATTACGCCGCCGGGGCTGTTGAGGTGGCAGCTTTCCGCCCAGTCCTTGAACATGAAATCCGCCGCATGCAGCCAGGCGGAGGCAGAGAGAAGCAAGGCCGCGAAGCCCATCACCGCGCGCGGCCACAGGCGGCCATTGAAGGCGAATTTCAACACGCCGAACCAGATGAAACTCACCGGCAGCAGACAGCCCGCCGCACCGAAGAGCAGGATTTGCACAAAACCGAGAATGCCTCCCACCGGGCCGATCAGGTTCTCATCCGGCGCGCCCGACTTGTCGGCGAAGGGTTCCAGAAATCCACCGAGCAACGGAATGCCCGAGGGCCCGCGCAAATCCGCCGGACTGTATTTCACCAGCGAAAGCAGCAACAACATCCCACCCGCGATCCACAGGATCCCGATCACCTCGTTGGTCCACCGCGGCGTTTCCGCCACCTCGCCGCGCTTCTTGTTGTCCCTGCCTGCCATAAGCTCGCCTGCCGCCACAGCATCCCCGCACTCTGGCCCGGGGGCAAGATTGTTTTCCATGACGTAAAATCAGGAAATCCTAAGAAATTCGCCCGCCGCATCCCGGCAATCCGCTTGGCGAGACGCCTGCCGCGTATCATCCTCCCGCGCGTGACCCGCTTCCGTCCATGCATCGACCTCCACCAGGGCAAGGTGAAACAAATCGTCGGCGGCAGCCTGCGCGATGACGGGCCGGGGCCGCGGGAAAACTTCGTCTCGGACAAGGCACCGGCCTGGTTCGCGGAAACCTTCCGCGCCGACGACCTGACCGGCGGCCACGTGATCAAGCTTGGCACCGGCAACGACGCCGCGGCCCGCGAGGCGCTCGCCGCATGGCCCGGCGGCTTGCAGATCGGCGGCGGCATCACTCCGGACAACGCCCGCGACTGGCTTGATGCCGGGGCCAGCCACGTCATCGTCACATCCGCGCTTTTCGACCATGACGGGAAATTTCTAACCGACGTGCTGGAGCGCCTCGTGAAAACGATCGGTGCCGGCAAACTCGTCATCGACCTCTCCTGCCGCCGCGCCGCCGATGGCTGGGTGGTCGCGATGAACCGCTGGCAGACGCCCACCTCGCTGCGCGTCACGCCGGAGACGCTCGACCGGCTCGCTCCGCACTGTGCCGAGTTCCTGATTCACGCCGCCGACGTCGAGGGCCTCTGCCGCGGCATCGATGCGGACCTCGTCTCGCTGCTCGGCGGGTGGGGGAAAATCCCGCTCACCTACGCCGGCGGCGCGGCCACCATGGACGACGTCCTGCTCGTCGAGAGCGCGGGGCAGGGGAGGGTGGACGTCACGGTGGGCAGCGCGCTCGATCTCTTCGGCGGCACCGGTTTGCGTTACCGCGATCTCGTGGCGTGGAACCGTCGTGAGGCCTGAGCGCGGCTTCCTGCTCGACATCCCGGCGAGTCGCTCCAAGTTATCGCCGGGAAAAATCAGGCCCGTTCTCCCATGTTTTCCAAACTCCTCCGCTACGGCACCATCCTGCTCGCCATTCTCGGGGTGATCGCCATTTATGGCATCGACCGCCTGCAAGCGGAGCGCCGGATGCCGCAAAGCGACGACCCGCCCATCCCGCCCGCGCCGAAGCCCTACGCCGAGGCGGTTTCCGCCAGCGGCATTCTCGAGGCGCTGAGCGAAAACGTCGCCATCGGCGTGCCGCAGCCGGGACTCGTCACCGAGGTGAAAGTGAAGGTGAACGACGCGGTGAAAACCGGCGATGTCCTGTTCCTGTTAGACGACCGCGACCTCCGCGCGCAGGAAATCACCGCCAGGGCGAGACTCGATGTCGCCCGCGCCAACATCGTCGTGGCCGAGGCGGAACTCGCCAAGGTGAAATCGCGCTACGAACGATTCGCCGCCGTCACCGACACCCGCGCCGTCAGCCGCGACGACCTCGACACCCTGCAACGCGAGGTAGATGTTTCCACCGCCAGGCTCGCCGCCGCGCGCGCCGAACAGGCCGCAATCGATGGCGAGCTGCAAAGCATCGCCCTGCTCGTTTCCCGTCTCACCGTCCGCGCCCCGCGCGACGGCACGATCATCCAGGTGAACATCCGCGCCGGCGAATACGCATCCACTTCACCCAGAAACCCGGCGATCGTCCTGGGCGATACCGACCGCCTGCAAGTCCGCGCCGATGTGGACGAACAGAACGCCACGCGCATCCGTCCGGGCCAGAATGGTCGCGCCAGTTTGAAGGGTGATCCGTCCGTCACTTTCCCGCTGAAATTCCTGCGCGTGGAACCTTTCATCATCCCCAAGGTTTCCCTCACGGGAGCCGGCACCGAGC
>DATISV010000618.1:0-3837 GCA_035468505.1 Luteolibacter sp.
TCGATCAGCTCCGGCCGCCGCACAAACGAGATAGTCCGGATGCCGAGGTCGCGGGCGATCTGGATCACACAGCAGGCGACCGCCGAGTTGCCGGCGTTCTGCACGATGCAATCGCCGGTTTTCAGCCGCTCAAAGCCGTGCAGCAACTGCCATGCGGTGGCCGGGTTCACCTTGAGCATGGCGGCTTGTTGAGGGTCGATGCCGGATGGAAGCTTGAAAAGCGAGGCCGCCGGCACGGTCGTGTGCGTGGCCCAGGTGTCGGCGCGGCGCAGGAAAATCACGCGGTCGCCCGGCGCGAATCCGTCATCCTTGCTCTCAAGCACCTCGCCGCATCCCTCGATGCCGGGGGTGGCGGGCAGCTCGAGTTTCACGCCATAGGTGCCTTCGACCGTATTCAGGTCGGCCGGGTTGATTGGCGCGGCGAGGATGCGCACGAGCACCTCGCCATCCTCCGGCGGGCGCGGGGTGAAGGTTTCTGTTTCGAGCACCTCGGAGGGCTTGCCGGTTTCACGGAAAACCAGACGGGTGCCGGGCAATACGGCGGCTTGGGCGGGATCCATGCGGCGAGTCTGCCAGACGTCCGCCACAGGCCAAGGCGGAACCGACTTGATGCAAATCGACATGGTTGCGGCATGTGGCGGCCTTGTGCAAACTGCGGGCATGTCGCGCGCGTTTCACTGGCCCGATTTCCTTCCCGCATTCGCCCATGCGGCGGAGACCGCAGGTTTTTCCGCCAGCACGCTGGCCGACACCGCCGCCGGCCCGCTTCAGGCATGGGAGCGCCCGGGCGACGGACCGCGCGTCTATCTGTCCGGCGGCATCCACGGCGACGAACCGGCCGGTCCGCTCGCCTTGCTCGACCTGATGACGGGCGGGTTTTTCTCCGGAAACCACCACTGGCTCGTTTGTCCGGCCTTGAACCCCACCGGCCTCGCGGCAGGCACCCGCGACAATGCGGAAGGCATCGACCTCAACCGCGACTACCTGAAAATCCGCACCCGCGAGGTGGCCGCCCATCATGCGTGGCTGGCGCAACGGCCGCCGCCGGACTTGTTCCTTTCGCTCCACGAAGATTGGGAAACGAGCGGCTTTTATTTATATGAAATCAACCTCGGCCCCGACCAGCCGCGGCGCGCGCGGACGATCCTCGATGCGGTGAAACCCTGGTTTACTCCGGAAAACACGCCGGAAATCGACGGCCACACGCCGCGCGAACCGGGATGGATCCATCACGCCGCGGAGCCCGATCTGCCCGAGGGCTGGCCCGAGGCCATCCACATGGCTCATATCGGCTGCCCGCTCTCGTTCACCTTCGAAACACCCAGCCGCGCCCCGCTCGCCGGCCGCATCGCCGCCCACCGCGCGGCGGTCCACGCGGCCTTGGTCACGATGCGCGCATGATGCATCTCACGCGAGCAGGTCTTTCACAATGTGGCCGTGCACGTCTGTCAGGCGGAAACGGCGACCCTGGAATTGATGGGTGAGGCGGGTATGGTCGATGCCTAACAAATGCAGCAGCGTGGCGTGGAAATCGTGAACGTGCACGGCACCGGGAGTGAAGTGGTGTTTGCTCGGTTCGATCTTCCGACCGTCGGGGCCGACGATGTTGTAGCCGTAATCGTCGGTGGCACCGTAGGACATGCCGGGCTTCACGCCGCCGCCGGCCATCCAGGCGGTGAAACAGCGCGGGTGGTGGTCGCGGCCGTAGTCGGTCTTGGTGAGCTTGCCCTGCGAGTAGGACGTGCGGCCGAACTCGCCACCCCAGACGACCAGCGTGTCCTCTAACAGACCACGGCGTTTGAGGTCGGTGACGAGCGCGGCGCAACCCTGGTCGGTTTCGAGGCATTGATTGCGAAGGGCTTTCGGCAGATTGCCGTGCTGGTCCCAGCCGGGGTGATAGAGCTGGATGAAACGCACGCCGCGTTCGGCGAGGCGGCGGGCGAGCAGGCAGTTGGCGGCGAAGGTTCCGGGCTTGCGCGAGTCGGGGCCGTAGAGGTCGAAGGTTTCGTCCGATTCGCCTGTCAGGTCGGTGACTTCCGGCACGCTGGTCTGCATGCGGTAGGCCATTTCGTATTGGGCGATGCGGGTTTCGATCTCGGGATCGAGTTCGTTTTCGAATTCGATGCGGTTGAGCGCGGAGAGTTTATCCAACAGCGCGCGGCGGCCAGAGCGGCAGACGCCGTCAGGATCGGTTAGATAAAACACCGCGTCCTTGCCGGAGGAGAAGCGCACGCCCTGGTAGCGCGAGTCGAGGAAACCGGTGCCCCACAGGCGCGCGTAGAGCGGCTGGTCGGTGGGCTTTTTCGTCACCAGCACGACAAAGCCAGGCAGGTTGTCATTGGTCGATCCGAGCCCGTAGGTGACCCACGAGCCCAGCGACGGACGGCCGGCGATCTGCGAACCGGTTTGGAAGAAGGTCATCGCGGGATCGTGGTTGATGGCCTCGGTCCACAGAGATTTCACGAAGCAGAGGTCATCGACGATTTTCGCGGTGTGCGGCAGCAGTTCGCTGACCCACGCGCCGGACTTTCCGTGTTGTGCGAATTGGAACTGCGAGCCGGCGAGCGGGAGGATGGCCTGGTGGCCGGACATGCCGGTGAGGCGCTGCCCGCCGCGGATTTCCTCGGGCAACGGGTCGCCGTTGCGTTGGTTGAGGAGCGGCTTGTAATCGAACAGGTCGTGCTGCGCCGGACCGCCGGACATGAAAAGATAGATGATGCGTTTCGCCTTCGGCGCGTGGTTGGCCAACAGTAGATCGCCCATCGATGGCACGGATGCGTTGCCGCGCAGCAACGACGCCAGCGCGGCTCCGCCGATGCCGGTGGAGAGCTTGGAGAGGAAATGGCGGCGGGTGATGTCCAGCATGAGTTTGCCAGTTTTCAGTGTTCAGTTTTCAGATAAGAGTATGGCGGACTGAAGTCCGCGCTCCATTGGAGATCAGCGCAGGGTGATGTGGGCGTCGAGATTGAGGAGGGCTTGGGCTAGGATGGTATAAGTGGCGGTTTCGACGGGGTCGAGCGAGGGGTCGGCGGGCGATGCGCCGGATTTGAGGAGGGCTACGGCGTCGCCGGGTTTCGCCTGGAAGAGCGCGCGTTGTTCGCGGATGAGATCGGTTAGGATGGCGAGTTGCCCGGTGGTTGGATTATTCCCGATGACTTCGCGCCATGCCCATGAAGCGCGGGATTCCTCGATATCGCCGCCGTGTTTCAGGATGCGTTCGCCGAGTTTGCGGGCGGCTTCGACGAACTGCACGTCGTTGAGCAAAACCAGCGCCTGCAAGGGAGTGTTGGTGGTTTGGCGGCGGGTGGAGCAGACGTCGCGCGTGACCGCGTCGAATGCCATCATGTTGGGCGGCGTGGTGGTGCGCCGCCAGAAGGTGTAGAGCGAGCGGCGATAGAGGCCTTCACCCTTGTCCGGGACATATTCGGGCAGGAAGTTGTTGAGCGTTTTCCACATCGAGCCGGGTGCCTGATAGGGTTTGGCCGGCGGTCCGCCGATGGTCTCGGAAAGCAGGCCGGAGAGCGCGAGGGCGGAGTCGCGGAGTTGTTCGGCGCTGAGGCGGCGCGCCGGACCGCGGGCGAGCAGGGTATTGTCGGGATCGCGCTCGCGCAGTTCGGGTGAGGTCGTCGAATCCTGCGCGTAGGTCGCGGAGAGCGCGATTTGTTTCACCATGCGTTTCTGGTCCCAGCCGGAGTTGATGAAATCGCGGGCCAGCCAGTCCAACAGGTCCGGATGCGACGGCCGCGCGCCTTGCAGGCCGAAGTTGTCCGAGGTTTCCACCAAGCCGCGTCCGAACAACTGCTGCCACAGCCGGTTCACCGTGACGCGGGCGGTGAG
>DATISV010000619.1:0-6814 GCA_035468505.1 Luteolibacter sp.
TTATGCGGTCTTTTTCACCTTCGCCTCGTGGTTTATCTTCGCCGATAAGGAGTTCTGAATTCGTGAAAATCTTCTGGAAATCCGCGGTCCTGCTCGTCGCCCTGTTGGGATTCGGCGCGGCGCGCATCCCCTACGAGGCAGGCCTCGAACGGCAGCTCCGCGACGCGGGCCTGTTCCCGCCCGAGTTGGAAATCGGCACCCGCGAGAGGATCGGGCAGACCAGTTCCGCCGTCGCGCTCGGCGGGCTGCGCACGCTGGTCGCCACGTTTCTCAACCTGCGCGCGTTCACGTTTTTCACCGAACAGCGCTGGGCGGATGTGGAAAACACTTTTGAAACCATCGTCGATCTCGCGCCGCGCACGAGATATTACTGGGAAACCGGCTCGTGGCACCTCGCCTACAACGCCGCATCGTATTATATCAATGACTCCGAGCTCCCGCCGCTGCGCCGCCGCGAGGCGTGGCGCTCGTCCATCGTCAAGGGCCGCAACTTCCTCGAACGCGGCATCCGCAACAACCCGGACGATTGGAGCCTGCACGCGAGCCTCGGGTTTCTGCTGTCGGATTCCAACAAGTTCCACGCCTTCCGCGATCCGGACGAGGCGCTGGCCGCCTCGGCGGAGGCCTATCGCTCGGCCGCAGCCACCGGCCGGGCGCTCGGCTATGTGAAACGCGCCGAGTTGTATGCGCTGGCGCGCGTGGAGGGCCGCGAGTCCGAGGCGCTGGCGCTGGCACGCCGGCTTTACGCCGAGGGACCGATCAACCACACGCCCACGCTCCTGATGCTGCTCCTGGTGCTGGAGGCGCATGAGAATCCGGACATGGACTTCCCGGCGCGCGCCATCGAAATTTTCGGCGACCCGCAAAAAGCCTACGACGCGCTCTCCACCCACTGGTTCCGCACGCGCGAGCGCTTTCCCATTTACGGCGTCGCCGAAGGGCTGCGGGCATTGGAAAAACTGCTCACCATCGCACTGGAAGACAGCGTGCTTAACCAGCCGCCACCGCCGCCGCGCGGGCCTGACGAGTGGTTTCGCGAATGATGAACGCACCGGCTTGCGGTTCTTGCATGTCGCGCCGCCTGCGGCCATGGTCCGCCGTCATGCGCGTGTGGCTCAGGATGCTCGTTTTGCTGGCGGTTTGCATGCCGTTGGCCTTTGGCGCGCCGAAGCCGGAATCGGTGGCCGTGCTCTACAACTCCGCCGTGCCGGAGTCCCGCAAGCTCGCCGAGTTTTACCGCGACGCCCGCGCGATTCCGCCGGAAAACCTGATCGGCCTCGATATGCCGGCCGTGGCGGACATCTCGCGCGCGGAATACGATGAGAAAATCGCCGCCCCGCTGCGCGCGGAATTCGACCGCCGCGGGTGGTGGAAACGCGCGCGCGATTCCAACGGCGTGATCGTGCCGGTGGCCAACGACATCCGCGTGCTCGTCACGATGCGCGGCGTGCCACTGCGCATCAAGCCGACGCCCAAGCCCGCCGCCGCCGCGGACGCCAAGCCTGTGGAGGAAAGCAATCCGGTCACAGGTCGCGACGAGGCGGCGGTCGATTCGGAACTCGCGATGTTCGGCGTCGAGGGACTGCCGGCCGATGGCGTGCTGCGGAATTTATATCATCAGGCCACCGATGGAATCGCCGACAGCAGGCTGCCGGCACAGGTGCTCACCGCCCGCATCGACGCCCGCTCGCTCGCGACCTGCGAGCGCATGATCCGCGATGCGGTCGAGGCCGAGAAAACCGGTCTCTGGGGCATGTCCTACGTGGATATCGCCAACAAGTTTCCGCAGGGCGACCAGTGGTTGGAAACCGTCGTCAAAGCCAACCTGAAAACCGGCATTCCCACGGTGACCGACCGATTCAACGAGACGCTGCCGAAAAACTATCCCATGACCGAAGTCGCGCTCTATCACGGCTGGTATGACCGCAATGTGAACGGACCGTTTGTCAAACCCGGCTTCAGGTTCCGCAAAGGCGCGGTGGCCATGCACCTGCACTCGTTCAGCGCCGAGCAACTCTCGAACCCTAACAAAAACTGGTGCGCGCCGCTGCTGGAACGCGGAGCCGCCGTCACCGTCGGCAATGTCTATGAACCCTACCTGCACCTCACCCACGACTTCGGCCTGCTCCACCAGCGGCTGTTGGAAGGCTATTCATGGGTCGAAGCCTGCTGGATGGCGATGCCCGTGAGTTCCTGGCAGGGCGTCGTGCTCGGCGATCCGCTCTACCGGCCGTTCCTGCATTTTTCCGGCAGCGGCGAGCGTCGCAAGGAGGACCGCGATTTCCGCGCCCTGCGCGCCGCCATGCTGCAATGGCCGGCCTCGCCGGAAACGAGATATGCCAAACTGGAAGACGCCGCGCGCCGCACCGGTAGCGGGATTTTCCTCGAAGCCACCGCGCTGGAGATGCTCGAAACCGGCCTCCGCAGCCGTGCGGCGGTCACATTTCAATCGGCCAAAACCGCCTTCGTCCGCACCGAGGACAAGCTTCGTCAGGACTTCCACATCGCCGCCATCGACCGTGCCGCCGGCCATAAAGACCTCGCCTTGCGCACCTTGCGCGACGCGCAACTCCGCTACACCGGCAATCCCGGCACCGAGGCGCTCGCCGAGTGGATCCGCATCCTCGATCCACCGCCACCACCACCGCCGCCCGCGGAAAAAGGCACCGCCCGCCAATGAACGAATTCCCACCGCGATGACCAACGAGTTTTTGTTGGAATCCGTCTGGCACCCGCCGCTCATGTTCGAGGAAGTGGCGGGCGATTCGCAGCCGTCCGAACTCGAACTCCAGGCACTGTGGTTCTCCGGAGCTTTCGGGCGCGATTTCCGCAGCACCGACGGTCGGGCTGTTAGAATCGTCCAGTTCGGCGAGTGGAACCGCGGCGCGGGTCCGGATTTCATCCAGGCCGCGGTGGAAATCGACGGCGTCGTCCGCACCGGTCCGCTCGAACTTGATCCCACGCCGTCTGACTGGGAGGCGCACGGCCACTCGACCAATCCCGCCTTCCGCGAGGTGATCCTGCACGTTTCCTTCAATCACGAAACGCGCGATCATTTCATCCGCACCACCGATCACCGCGAGGTCACGCAGGTCGTCATCAGCGGCACCCAGCTTTCCGACGCGCTCAACCGCCCGCAGCGCGAGGTTGCCATCGCCCATCCCGGGCGCTGCGTCTATCCGCTCAAGCACATGCACCGCAACGCCGTGGCCGATCTGCTCAATCAGGCGGCGGTTTACCGTGCCAACCGCAAGACCGCGCGCTGGCTGCGCACCGAAAACGCGCACGGCCGCGATGCCGCGCTCTATCAGGCCACCGCCGAGACGCTCGGCTACCGCGGGAACTCGCTGGCCATGCGCCTGCTCGCCCAGCGCTGTCCGCTCGAAATGCTCAAGTCGGAAGGCCCCGCCGCCGAGGCCGTTCTGTTCGGCACCGCCGGATTCCTCGCGCCCGACCTTCACGAAAAAGCCCCCGCCGACACCCGCGACTATTTGCGCGGGCTATGGGGCGATTGGTGGAAAAGCCGCTTCCGTTTCGAAGTGGAAGGCAGCCGCGCCATTCCATGGAAAACCCACGGCCAGCGCCCCGCCAACCACCCGCACCGCCGCGTTGGCGCGCTCTCCGCGCTCACCGCCGTCTGGCCGCAATACCGGAAACTCGCCCTCGCCCAGCCGTTTTCAGTGAAGCCGCTCGTCGATTTCCTCCACGCGCTCGGCCATCCGTTCTGGTCGCACCGCCACACGCTCACCTCCGCCGGCAAGCCCGGCAAGGTCTCGCTCTTCGGCCGCGCGCAGGCGCTCGAACTCGTCGCCAACCACCTCGCGCCGCTCGCCATGCACGAGGAGCGCATGACCTGGCACAGTTATCACAAACTCCGACACTCCGCACCCAACGACAAGGTGAGGCGCTGCGCCATCCGTCTCTTCGGCTCGACCAAGGCCGCCGAGCCGTGGACCCGCCGCGTTTGCCACCACCAGGCGCTGCTCCAGGTCTATCAGGATTTCTGCCTCGACGATTTTTCCGAGTGCCACGACTGTCCCTTCCCCGAACAACTCGCGCAGTGGAAATGAACGATTCCATCACCCTCAACGGAAAGCCGCACCCGCTCGCCGGACCGGTCGGGTTGCAGGAATTGTTGGAATCCCTCGGCCTCGCCGGCAAACCCGTCGTCGTCGAACTCGACGGCCGCGCCATCCTCCCCCGCGAGCACGCCACCACCACCGTCCACCCCGGCGCAAACCTCGAAATCGTCACCCTCGCCGCCGGCGGGTGAATGAAAGCATCGCGCCTTGCCAGCGCCGGAAAATTCGGTTGTTTTCCATGCCATGCGCATACTCATCACCGGCGGCGCGGGATTTCTCGGGTCCCATCTTTGCGAGCGGTTGCTCAACGAGGGGCATGAGGTCATCTGTCTCGACAACTTCTTCACCGGCCGCAAGCGCAACGTGCTGCACCTGCGGGACCATCCGTATTTCGAGCTGGTCCGGCACGATGTCACCGAGCCTTTCAAGTTCGAGGTGGACCAGATTTACAACCTCGCCTGCCCGGCCTCGCCGCCGCACTACCAGCACAATCCGATCAAGACGATCAAGACCTCGGTGATGGGCGCGATCCATTGCCTCGGGCTTGCCAAGCGGCTCAAGGCGCGGGTGTTCCAAGCCTCGACGTCCGAAGTCTATGGCGATCCCGCCGTCCACCCGCAGCCGGAGTCGTATTGGGGAAATGTGAACCCGGTCGGCATCCGCTCTTGTTATGACGAGGGGAAACGCTGTGCGGAAACCCTGTTCTTCGACTACCACCGCCAGAACGGTGTGGACATCCGCGTGGTGCGCATCTTCAACACTTATGGCCCGCGCATGCTGCCGGACGACGGGCGCGTCGTTTCCAACTTCATCGTCCAGGCGCTGCGCGGCGAGCACCTCACCATCTACGGCGACGGCACCCAGACGCGTTCGTTCTGTTACGTGGACGATCTGATAGAGGGCTTCGTCCGACTGATGAAGCATCCGTCGCTCACCGGACCGGTCAACATCGGCAATCCGGGCGAGTTCACCATGAACGAACTAGCCGAGCTGGTGCTGAGCAAGGTCGGCGGCCGTTCGAAGATAAGCCACCTGCTGCTGCCCGGCGACGATCCCAGGCAACGCCAGCCCGACATCACGCTCGCGAAAAACGAACTCGGCTGGCAGCCGACCGTTTCGCTCGATCAAGGACTCGATGCCACCATCGACTACTTCCGCCACCTGCTCGGCGGGGAATAAACGGCGAAATGCAAGAAGCTGAGTTCTCCCGGCGTAGCCCCGCTTGTCGATTTTTCATCCCACACAACCCTACCCAGTCATGAACCCAACCTCCCTGCCGCTCAGTTCCCGCCGCCAGTTTCTCCGCACCAGTACGTTCGGTGGTGCCGCCCTCGCCACCGGCATCGCGTCCACCGCCCGTCTGCACGCCCGCACGCCGGGAGCCAACGACCGTATTCGCGTGGGCATCGTCGGGTTTTCCGACCGTTTCAAGAGCAGTCTGGGTCCGGCATTCAACGGCCTGGCCAAGAATCACAACATTGAGTTCTGCGGAGTGTCCGACCTGTGGACTCGCCGCCGTGACGAGGCCGCCGCATGGGCGAAAAAATCCGCCGGCATCGATCTGCCGACCTACCGCAACAACGAGGAGTTGTACGAAAAGGCCAAGCCGGACGCGGTGATCATTTCCACCGCGGATTTCCAGCACGCGCTGCACCTCGCCGAGGGCATCGAGGCCGGCTGCGATGTGTATTGTGAGAAGCCGTTCGCCGAAACCATGGCCGACGCGCGCCACGCGCTCAAGGTGGCCAAGGCGTCCGACCGCGTGATCCAGATCGGCTCGCAGCGGCGCAGCGGATCGAGTTATCACGCCGCATACGATTATCTCAAATCCGGCGAGTTCGGAAACATCGTCTGTGCCGAAATGACATGGAACGTGAACCAGCCCGGCCGCTGGCGCCGCCCGGACCTGTGCGCCGCCATCCGCGAGGAGGACACGGATTGGGCCCGTTACCTGATGAACCGCCCGAAGGAGGCGTGGGACCCGCGCAAGTATCTCGAATACCGCCTTTTCTGGCCCTACTCGTCCGGCATCCCGGGACAGTGGATGTGCCACCAGATCGACACCGTCCACTGGTTCACCGGCCTGCCGTATCCGCGCTCGGTCAGCGCCAACGGCGGCATCTATCAGTGGCGCGACGGCCGCAGCAATTTCGACACGCTCAGCGCGGTCTTCGACTACGGTCCGCTCGACGACACGAGCAAGGGCTTCCAGGTGATCTACAGCTCGCGCTTCACCAACTCCGCCGGCGGCATCAAGGAGATCTATTACTCGAACGGCGGCGAGTTGAACCTCGATACGCGCAAGGTTACATCCAACGGGGGACTTTCGAAACGCTACGCCGACGAGATGAAGATGCAGCCGAACCTGCTGAAAGCGCAGGAAATCAAGGGCGAGGCAGCCGTAGCCAGCGCCAGCACCGGCAGCGACCCGATGACCACCGCGCACATGCTCAACTGGCTCGAATGCCTGCGCAGCCGCAAGGCTACCAACGCCCCCGTCGAGGCCGGCTATCAGCACTCGATCGCCTGCATCATGGCCAACGCCGCCGCACGCACCGGCATGAAGGCCACCTTCGACGAGAAAACGCAGGAGGTCATGGTGGGTGGCAAGGTGTTTCACATCTGATCACATTCACGCCCGGTCACATGGCTCGTAACAATGCGCCCGTAATTATGCTGGCGGTCCTCTTTTCGGCCGCTTCGCCCGCCACTTCGAAATCGCCTGCGGAAGA
>DATISV010000620.1:0-3496 GCA_035468505.1 Luteolibacter sp.
TCGAAAACCATCGACCCTCCGGCGGGCGCGATCGTGAAGGCATGGGTGTTGTTGGCATCGCCCATGAACAACCTGCCGAGCGTGGTGGGTTCTGTGAGCTGGATCGTCTGGTTGCCCGAGATGTCGTTGTTGATCCTCGCGCTGGTGGCGGCTCCGGCGGGCGCGCTGCCGGATGCCCAGTTGGACGCTCCGGTCCACTGATAGGTCCCCGCCGCCGCCGGCAGCCAGGTGAATCCGCCGGGAACCACGCCGGAAATTACCACGTGGTATTGGCCGAGACTGGCGTAGTCCGTGTATCCGGTGGTGAGCGGATCGCCGCTTCCGATCCCGTCCACGGAAACGTAATAATTGCCGGCTGCGACCGAGCTTGAAAGCGTGACCGGCTGGGTGCCGGCGCTGGTGTCTGCGGTAGTGGCGGTTTCCAACTCCACGCCAGCCGCGTCATACAACTTCACCTCAAGCCGGAGATTGGCGCCATTGGGCGCGGGATCGACATTGACCTCGAGCTGGCCGCCCACCGCATCGATTCGGAAAAAATCCAGATCCGTGCTGCGTTCGATGACACCGGCGACGGAGGCCGTGTCGGAATCGGCGGTGAGTTCGGTGGCGCTGGCGATGGTGCTGCCGTGATCGTCGGGACGGTAAACGGCACCCTGGGTGAGCATCACGGCCAGATCGTCCTGGGTGTTGTTGGGATTGGCATACTCGCCCTTGCTCCATTGGCTGATCGGCTTGCTGTAACTGACACCCATGATCGGTCCCCAGTTGCCTTGGCCGGAGTAATAGCCCGCACCGCCCTCGATGCCGTCGTGAAACAATCCAAGCGTGTGCCCGACCTCGTGGCTGGCGGCCTCGGCGATGTTTTTCGCGGTGTATCCGGAGCCTGCGGGAAACACCCAGCAAGGGACGTCATTGCCCGCATCGAACGATCCCACGAAGGCGACGCCACCCACGCCGTTGCCATACCAGTCCTGTCCACTGCCGCCAATGCAGACGCGGATGCCGTAGCGGGAGTCGCCGGGACTGGTTTTCCTCAAATCCTCGATGTTCGGTTCCTCGGTGGTGACATTGATCTCATACATCGAAAAATCCTCCGCGACCCGTTGCCAAATCTCGATGATGCGGTTGCGTTCCTCGGTGCTGAAGGTGTTGGGGTCGCTGTTGGGAATGTTGTAAGGGGGCGCGTAGGCCCCATCCTTCCAGTTTCCCGGGGTGTTATCGACGTGTCCGTCGAAATCGAGATAGATCACCCGGTTCGCACCGGGGCGGCTGTGCAGCAGGAACGCCTGGGAGGTGTCATAAGGCCCCGGATCGGTGGGCCCGATTTCGGCGACCACTTCCTCCTCCTCCGCAGCCGCGTGAGCGCAATGCTCGCACTTGGGCGGGCAGGCGTAGAACAGCGCGCCCGCGGGATCGACCCAGAGCGTCTCATCCTTGCGCAGAATCCCGCGGAGTTGCTGCGGGGATTTGCCGTAATAGGCGGCGACATCCGGCAGGCGATTGCCCAGAGCCGCGATCGCGGCCTCGCCGCGCGCCTTGGCCGGGAGTTGGATGCCAGCCGGAAAACCCGCTTCGCGCGGAAGTTCTCCGGAGGCATATGACAGCGATGCCGAAAACAGCGCAATGATGGCTGCGACGGATTTCTTGGGGTTTTTGAAGCTCATTAGACCCCTCAAGTATGCCCTTAAAACCACACTTGTCGACCCCTCGACAGGGTGATGCCCCATCCCCCGAGCGGGTGAGATCGCACACGCTCCGCGCTTGAATATCGGCAAAGCCTGTGGTGGGTTGGGTGAAACCCATGGTTGGAAACTCCACCCACCCACCCTTCCACGCAAGTGGCCGCGTCCTAACGGTCCTGAGAGTGGCGGGATGCTGCATTGCGCTTCTGCTGCTGGCCGGCACGGGGTGGCTGCGGGCGGAAATCGAGATCGCCGCAGACGCAGCGCCCGGCAACAGTTTTCCCACCAGCGAGTTGCGCAAAACCTGGGGCGTCGGCCCATGGATCTTGAGCCCGCAGACCCACGACAAGCAGACCTGCCGCCTCTGGCGCTCTTTTGAGATCCCGCGTGACGCCACCGTCACCAGCGCGAGAATCCGCATCTCGGTGGACAACGGATATCACCTGATGCTCGATGGCCGCCTGATCGGCGTCGGCAGCGACTGGCGCAGCATCACCGAGTATGACCTCGGAAATCACCTCAAACCCGCCACGCACGTGGTGGCGGTCGAGGGTTTCAACGACAATCGCGAGGCCGGCATGCAGTTCGGGATGTCGATCGAATTCGCCGACGGACGGGGGATCGAAATCGTTTCCGACACGGACTGGCGGCTTGTCCCACCCGGTGTGCGCAATTGGGAAAAAATCCAGCGTGCACCCGCGAACTGGGGCCGGGCCGTCGAGGTCGGCTCGCTTCTTCCCAGACCGGAAAACCCCTCCGCGTGGCATGAGCGGAAACCCACCATCCTGATGAAGGTCACGGTGCCGCCACCGGTCAAACTGGGTTTCCTGCAAAGCGTTTGGTTTCAAGTGGCACTGTGGACATTCGCCACGGTCGCGGCGCTGCTGTGCCTGCGCCTGATGGCCAAACTCACCGTGCAGTCGCGCGCCGAGGCCATGCTCCAAAACGAGCGGGCGCGCATCGCCCGCGACATCCACGACGAACTCGGCGCGCGTCTCACCGAACTCGCCCTCGAAGGCGAGGTGGTCCAGACTGAACTGCCCGCCGATTCCCCGGCGCGGCCCGGCCTCGAAGCGCTGTGCGAAAAAGCCCGCGCCGTTTCCAGCGCCATGGACGAGGTCGTGTGGATGGTCAATTCCAAGCGCGACACGCTCCGCGACTTCGCCAACTTCGCCTGCAAGCACGCCCAGCGTTTCCTTTCGCAGACCGCGATCCGCTGCCGTCTCGATGTGGACGGCCCCCTGCCCGACGCGCCACTCCCACTCCCCGTGCGCCGCAACCTGCTGCTCGGCGTCAAGGAAGCGCTCAACAACGCGGTGAAATACGCCAACGCCTCCGAAATCCGGCTGGGCATCCTGCTCCGCGGCCAAACCCTGCTGGTCTCCATCGAAGACGACGGCGGTGGTTTCGATCCCGCGCAGGTGGATTCCTCCCGCAACGGTCTCAGCAACATGGCCGTGCGCATGAAGGAAGCCGGCGGCGAATGCCGGATCCACGCCAGCCCCGGCGCAGGATGCCGGGTGGAATTTCTCCTGCCGTTGCCCAAATCCCGTTTGCATAACCCAGCTACCGCCACAAAAAGGGATCCCGCTCTGGACGCCATCCTCGGCGCCACACAACCCGCCGCCGGCCACGGCAAAACCCACGTTTCATGAAAGCCCCGTCATCCCAAAACCAACCCGCCCCCCCGGCCAACGCCCCGTTGCGCGTCGCACTCGTCGAAGACCAGCGCGACACCCGGGAAAGCTGGAGCCGCCTGATCTCCTCGTTTCCCGATTTCACCTGCTGCTGCACCTGCGCCTCCGCCGAGGAGG
>DATISV010000621.1:0-4663 GCA_035468505.1 Luteolibacter sp.
GGATAGATCGTGTCGAGACCGACATAGATCATGAAGGTGGAGCAGGAGAACTTTTTGCCGCGCATGGTTTCCTCCGGCACGTTGCGTGCGCCTAACAAACGGGTGGCGGCATGGCCGTAGTCGGCGTTGACGACCACGGCGTCGGCATCGATGCGCTCGCCGTTTTGCAGCACCACGCCTTCCACTTCGCGGCCGCGGTGGAGGATTTCCCTCACCGGCGATTCGAGCCGCAGTTCGCCGCCGTTTTCACGGAACACATCGGCCATCGAGTGCGAGATGCGGTTGAGGCCGCCCTGCACGTGATAGACGCCGTAGCGGTATTCGGTGTAGGAGAGGATGCTGAAGAGTGCCGGACAATGCCATGGCGACATGCCGAGGTATTTCGCCTGGAAGGTGAAGGCGAGTTTGAGCCGCTCGTCCTTGAAGTAATCGCCGAGCACGTCGTGCACGCTGCGGGTGGTGAGCACATGGGGCAGCGCCTTGAGCAGCGTGGGGCGCAGGAACGAGGTGAGTTCGTGATAGGAATGCTGGAGGCAGGGATAGATGGCGCGGAACTTGTCCGCCTGATCGGTCATGTAGCGCAGGAAACCCTCCTTGCTGCCGGGAAACACGCGCTCGACCTCGTCCGCCATTTTCGCTTTGTCGCTGAAGGTGTGCAGCGAGGTGCCGTTCCAGCTCAGCCGGGTCATCGGGTTGAGGTTGACGAAATCGAGGTGGTCGTCGCTGCTGCGGCCGGTCTCGGCGTAGATCTCGTCGAGACAGAATTTCTGATGGAGGAAGGTGGGGCCGAGATCGAAGGAAAAGCCGTCGAGTTTCACCTCGGAATTGCGGCCGCCGACGCGGTCGTTTTTCTCGACGATGGTGACCTGGAAGCCGCGGTGGGCGAGGAGCATTCCGGCGGTGAGGCCGCCGGGGCCGGCTCCGACGACAAGGATGTGTTTGCGGTTTCCGTTAGGCATCGGGGAATTGAAATCGCGCGACTGTATCCGGCACAGCGCGGAATGCAAACGCGCCGCGCGCTTTTTGTCGAAGGGGGTGGGACCAGCGAAATCGACCCAATTTTCGGGACCATCCACCGATGGGCACGGCTCACCGGGCCGGGCCGAAGAGGATGCAGATGGGTGCCGGGACGTGGATCACCGAAGCGCGTTGGTAGGTGAGCCTGCCGGTGCGGGAATCGACTGCATGCACGGCCACGGTATGGGAATCGGCACCGGCGGTGAGCAGCCATTTCCCGCCGGGATCGAGGTTGATGTTGCGCGGGAAAGCGCCACGGATCGGCTGGGTTTGTATGACTTCGAGGCTGGCATCGCTTTCGCGGATGCGGAAAACCGTCACCGAGTCGTGACCGCGGTTCGAGGTGTAAACATAGGGTCCGGTGGGATGAACGAGAATTTCGGCGGCGGAGTTGAAGCTCTCGGCGGCTTTGGTTTCCTCGCCGAGAGTGGGCACATCGGAAAGGAGGCCCGCACTGCCGTCGGTGGCATCCCAGCGAAAGACCGACACGGAGAGGCTGAGTTCGTTGAGCAGGTAGATGAAGCGGCCGTCGTTGGAGAAACGCATGTGTCGCGGACCCCCGCCGGGAACAGAGGCGGCGAAGCCGTGCCGGGTGACGGACGGTCGATCGGGATCGATGGCGTAAATGACAATGCCGTCGAGCCCGAGATCGGGGATGAGCGCGAATTTTCCATCCGGCGAATAGCCGCACCAATGCGGGTGCGGCGAGTCCTGCCGGCCCGTGACGACGCCCGATCCTCCCTCGTGTTTCGTCACGGTGGCGGTGCCGGGTTTGCCCTCGCCATCGAGTGGCAGCAGTGAGACCGATCCGCCGCCATACTGGGCGGTGAGCAGGAATTTCCCCGATGGATGCACGGCAAGATGCGCCGCACTGCCATCTCCGGTGGGTTCGAAATGGAAAAACTCCAGCGCTCCCCCGGCCGCGATGCGGTAGGCGGCGACGCCTCCGGTGTCGTTCATCGTGGCGACGGCGTAGAGTTTCGTGCCGTCGGGATGGAGCGCGAGAAATCCCGGGTTCCCGATCCTGTGGGCGAGTCCGGCGGCAGTGAGCTTGCCGGTTTCCGAATTGAAATCCGCGCGATAGATCCCTTCCGCGCCGGGCCCGCCGGTGCCGAAGTAAACGGGCCGTGTTTCGGCCGCGAGCGTGGTGGCAAGACCAAGGATCGAGGCTGTTAGACAGATGAAGGATCGTTGGTTCATTTCCTCAGGCGATGATTTCGAGGCGGCCGGTGGAGTCGCCGAAGCGGTCGGCGGGGGCGCCCATGCGCTCTAGCAGGGAGAGATAGAGATTGCACATCGGGGTGTCCTTCGGCGCGGCGATGGTGCGGCCCTGCCTGATGGTGCCGCCGCCGTGGCCGGCGAGGAGGAGCGGGAGGTCGTCGTGGTTGTGGCGGTCGCCGTCGCTGATGCCGCTGCCGTAAACGATCATCGAGTCGTCGAGCAGCGAGCGCCCGTCCGCGCCGCGGGTCTCGTTCATTTTGGTGAGGAAGCGGGCGAGTTCGGTGATGTAGAAATTATCGATGCGGGCGATGCTTTCGAGGGCCTCGGGTTTCTTGCGGTGGTGGGAAAGCTGGTGGTGGGCGTCGGGCACGCCGATTTCGTGGAAGGTGCGGTTCGACCCGTCATGGGCGAGCATGAAGGTGCCGATGCGGGTGCTGTCGGTCTGGAAGGCGAGGACGAGCAGGTCGTACATCGCGCGGATGTGCTCGCGGTAGCTGGCGGGGATGCCGGTGGGCCGGAGATCCTCCGGGACTTCGGCGCGGAATTTTTCGGCGCATTCGATGCGGGTTTCCACGTCGCGCACGGCAGTGAGGTATTCGTCGAGTTTTCCACGGTCGTGGGCGTCGAGGCGGGCGGCCATGCGTTTGGCGTCGTGGCTGACGAAATCGAGCACGCTCTTGCGGCGGGCGAGCCGGCGGGCGTCCTGCTCGGCATTGCCGCCGCCGAAGAGTTTCTCGAACACCAGCCGGGGATCGCGTTCGGCGGGGACGGGCGTGGATTCCGAGCGCCACGAGAGGTTGAACTGATAGGCGCACGAGTATCCGGAGTCGCAGCCGCCGGTGCGGCGTGGTGGATCGGTGCTGAGTTCGAGCGAGGGCAGGCGGGTGAGGTGGCCGATTTTCGCCGCGGCGGCCTGGTCGATGGACAAGCCGAGGCGGATATCGGAGCCGGCGGTTTTGCGGGCTTGGACGCCGGTGAGGAAGGTGGCGTTGGCGCGGGCGTGGTCGCCGGGGCCGTCGCCATTGGCGAAGGCGTTGTCCTGATTGAGGTGGCGAAGCAACGAGAAGTGTTCCCTTACAGATGCCAGCGGGGCCAAGGTGGGCGAGAGTTGGGTGCCGTCAGCGGGCAGCCAGCGGCTGAGGTTGACGCCGTTGGGCGCGTAAATGAAAGCCATGCGCAGCGGGCGGGCGGGCTGGAGCGCGCGGGCGGAGGCGGCCAAGTTGGGAAATGTGGGCAGCGCGAGCGTGGCGGCGAGGCCTTTGAGGAAGGTGCGGCGGGCGGATCGGTTCATGACGTGCGGCGGTATTGGAATGGAACGGAGTGGATCACGGCCCGGATCAACGGAATGATGCGGGACTCGTTTTCGCGGGCTTTGGTTTTGATTTCCCCGATGGCCGGGCGGTCGAGCGGAGTGAGTCCGCGGCCGAGCGCGTAGGTGAGCATGCGGGTGGTGATGGCGTGGAGAAAACGCTCGTCGTATCGGGTGGCGAGGATATCGAGGAGTTCGGCCGGGCCGGCGAAAACGGTGCCGTCGAGCAGTTCACCGGAGGTGTCGATGGGCCGGTTGTTTTCGCTGGCGCGGAACCGGCCGATGGCATCGAAGGACTCGAGCCCGAAGCCGAGGGGATCGATCAACGCGTGGCAGGCCGAGCAATTGGGGTCGGCGCGGTGGCGTTCGAGTTCGGCGCGGAGCGATGCGGCCCCGGCATCGGCGGTGTCGGATTCGAGAGGCGGGATATTCTGCGGTGGTGGCGGAGGAGGGGTGTCGAGGATGGTGTCGAGGATGTATTTCCCGCGCAGCACCGGCGAGGTGCGGGTCGGGTAGGAGGTGAGCGTGAGGATGGACGCGTGGCCGAGGATGCCGCGGCGCTCGGATCCGAGGGGCACGCGGCGGAACTCGTCGCCATCCACATCCGGGATGCCGTAATGGCGGGCGAGGCGCCCGTTGACGAAGGTGAAATCGGCGGAAATCAGGGTGTGAACGGGGAGGTTTTCGCGAAGCACGAGGATGAGAAGTTCCTCGGTCTCGCGCCGCATGTCAGCGGCGAGCGCCGCGTCGAAATCCGGGAAACGTTTCAGGTCGGGCGCGAGCAGCGGCACGTCGCGCAGTTGCAGCCACTGGCCGGCGAAGTCGGAAACCAGCGCGTCCGCCTTGGGTGAGGCGAGCATGCGGGTGATTTCCTCATCAAGCGATGCCCGGAGCTCGCCGCGACCGGCCAGTTTCAGCAGTCGATCGTCCGGCATGCTGCTCCATAGGAAATACGAAAGTCTCGATGCTAGCGCGAACTCATCGACCAGAATCTTATCGCCTTGACCGGCGATTGGATCCTCGCCGGGAATCTCGCCCCGGAACAGGAACCACGGGGAAACCAGCATCACCTCGAGGGCGTCACGCAATCCGAACTCGGGATCCTCGCCGCGTTCG
>DATISV010000622.1:0-8323 GCA_035468505.1 Luteolibacter sp.
GAACCGGCTGAGCGAACTGCTGGATAACGTGCTTCACAGCGGTGCCCAGACGATCACCCGCCATGGCAAGCCGATCGCCGTGGTGGTGTCCGCCGAAACCTACGCGCGCCTCCAGCCAAAGGAAAAGCTGGTGGACATCCTGCGTGACTGCCCGGTGAAGGATTGGACCATCGAGCGTGAAACCAGCGGGGCTCGGGAAATCCGCTTCGAATGACCCGTCATGGCTTATCTCGTCGACACCAACGTCCTTTGCGAATCATCCAAGCCAAACCCCGATGCCTCGGTGCTCGCCTGGCTTGCCGAGCATGATGCGGAACTTCACCTTTCCGCCATCTCGTTGTGAGAAATGCTCATGGGCATCCACCTGATGGACCGGGGCAGGCGCCGCCAACGGATCGAAAGCTGGTATCAACGAATCGAGCGATGGGCCGCGGGCCGCATTCTGGCCGTGGATGCCGCCGTCATGCACACTTGGGCGCCATTCTGCGCCAAACACCGGAAAGCGGGGCGCAACCTTCCCGCAATCGACAGCCTTGTCGCCGCCACGGCCATTCACCATCAGTTGACCTTGGTGACCCGCAACACCGGCGATTTTCCACAGGAAGTCCCGATATTGAATCCGTGGCTGGCGTGAATCATCCATCCCGCGCCGCTCACGCGTGGTATTCCTGCAGCGGCTTCACCGTGAGCTCCCGTTCCTTGAGCGAGCGGATCGCCTTCACGCAGGCCTCGGCGGCGGGAAGGTTGGTGACGTAGTAGACTTTCCGGGCGATGGCGGTGGCGCGGATCTGGACTTCGTCGGCGCGGGCCTCGTGGGTGGTAGAGGTGTTGATGAAGTCGAATTCCGAAGATGGACAGGAGATCATCCGGTGGTTCCGACTATGACTCACCGCCAATCCGTGCGGCCAGATCCGGCACCGGATTGAATACGAACGCCTTTCCTTCCTTGTGTTTTTTGACCAATCCTTGGGTTTCCATATGCGCCAAATCGTTCATCGCGGTCTGATAGGATACACCATGCGAGTTCTTGTGGCTTGTAACCGTGTAGGCGGCGTAGGGATGTTTCAGCGCGTGTTTCAACAACGCGAGCTGGCGATGGTTGAACCCGGTTCCCGGTCCGAGAAACCGCCTGACGGATTCCATTTCCTCGCGCTTCCTCAGAATGTAACCCTTCAAGGCGATGATGGACGCCCTGATCACCTCCAACTGATGAAGAATGAAGTAGTTCAGATCATTGTCGTCTGTCTCCGAGTATAGAAACGCCCGATAATACTTTTTGGGAGCCTTGAGAATCTCGTGGGAGATGGAGAAGAACTCAGCGAGCCAGAAGCCATGGCGGAGCATCGACCAATAGAACATGGCCCGTGCCGTTCTCCCGTTTCCATCCACGAAGGGATGATCGTATGCGATCCAAAAGTGTAGAATGATGGAGCGCAGTACCGGATGGAGGAATCCGTTCATGCCCCTTTCATTGGCGAAATCACAGAGTTTCCGCATGCTGGCGTCGAGCTGCCCGGCCGGGCGCGGAGTATGGACGACTTCCCCACTTTCCTGATCTTCAACACGGATGTTGTCTCCGAGATCGCGGAAGCGGCCTTCGTCCTCAGGCTGCTTCAGTGTGCCTGCGGTGATCTCGCGGTGGATACGGAGAATCAGCTCAGGTGTGAGATCCTCGTCTTTCAGATCCGCGACGAGACGCATGGTCATGAAGTTGTTCACCACCATGCGTTCGTGTTCGTTCGCCGGCTTACGTTGCTGGCGGATGATTTCCCGCGCCTCGGACCGTGTGACGACAGCTCCCTCCAACTGGCTTGACGTCAATGCCTCCTCAAAGAGCGAATTGATTAGGTAACGGTCCCGCGATTGCTCCTGTATGATGCCTTCTTCCGCAACGCCCATGCTGCCGCCACAGTGCAGATCGATCTCATGAAGCAACTCGAAGATCTTTTGGGTCAGTGAAAAGGAGAACGGCCTCCCTTGTGCGTCGGCCAATCCGATGCTCTGCGCCTGAAGGGAACGCCTCATCCGGATGGCGGCCCATCGTTCCTCGATGCTCAGAACATCCGAAGAGGGTGCCCGGTGGCGGAATTCTTCCCAATGCGGGTAATGACCCGGTGCCTCTTCAGGTCGTGAACTGAAGCTGAAGAACGCCTCTCCTTTTCCCTGTCGAACCGCTTCGTTCAGCAGAGTTCGCCAATCCGGTGGCGTTCGGGGAATTTTCATGAGTTGCTCCTAATTTGGGGAAAACTAGGAGCAAATTAGGAATTAGGGCTAAGTGTTCAAGCCTAATTCCTAATTTAGGAGAAATTAGGAGCAAATTAGGAGCAAGGCTCCAACCCGCTGATTTCAAGCATGATACTCCTGTAGCGGCTTGACGGTGAGTTCCCTCTCCTTGAGCGAGCGGATGGCCTTCACGCAGGCCTCGGCGGCGGGGAGGTTGGTGACGTAGGAGACTTTCTGGGCGATGGCGGTGGCGCGGATCTGGACTTCGTCGGCGCGGGCCTCGTGGGTGCTCGGGGTGTTGATGACGAACTGGATTTCGCGGTTCTTCATCATGTCGATGATGTTCGGGCGCGCCTGCTCGTGGAGCTTGTAGAGGCGGGTGCAGGGGATGCCCTCGGCGCTTAGGCGGGTGTGGGTGCCACCGGTGGAGAAGAGTGTGAAACCGAGTTCCACCAGGTCGCGGGCGATGGCGGTGGCGCGGTCCTTGTCGCGGTCGGACACGGAGAGGAAGACGTTGCCGGCGACGGGCAGCGGGTTGAAGGCGGAGATCTGCGACTTGGCGTAGGCCATGCCCCAGTCGGCATCGATGCCCATGACCTCGCCGGTGGATTTCATTTCCGGGCCGAGCACGGTGTCGATGCCGGGGAAGCGGTTCCACGGGAAGACGGCCTCCTTCACCGAGAAGTGCGGCGGGACGATGGTCTCGGTGTAGCCGAGGTCGGCGAGCTTGTGGCCGAGCATCACCTTGGCGGCGAGTTTGGCGAGCGGGACGCCGGTGGCCTTGGAAACAAACGGCACGGTGCGCGAGGCGCGCGGGTTCACCTCGATGACATACAACTCCGCGTCCTTCACCGCGAACTGGATGTTCATCAGGCCGACGACTTGGAGTTCGCGGGCGAGGTCCTTGGCGGCGCGGGCGATTTCCTCCTTGATGGAATCCGTCAGGGAGAACGCGGGGATCACACAGGCGGAATCGCCGGAGTGGATGCCGGCTGGCTCGATGTGCTGCATGATCGCGCCGACCACCGCGGTTTCGCCGTCGGAGATGCAATCGACATCGATCTCGATGGCGTTGTCGAGGAAGCGGTCCACCAGCACCGGGCGCTCGGGCGAGGCATCGACGGCCTCGCGCATGTAGCGGGTCAGTTCGTCATCGCAGTAAACGATCATCATCGCGCGGCCGCCGAGCACGAAGGACGGCCTGACAAGAACCGGGTAGCCGATGCGGTTGGCGACTTCGAGCGCCTCGGCCTCGTTGGTGGCGGTGCCGGCCTCGGCCTGCTTGAGGCCGAGCTTGTCCAACAAGGCGGAGAAAAATTTCCGGTCCTCGGCGAGTTCGATCGATTTCGGAGAAGTGCCGATGATAGGCACGCCGTGGCGCTCGAGGTCGGCGGCGAGGTTGAGCGGCGTCTGCCCGCCGAACTGGACGATGACGCCGTGTGGTTGTTCCTGGTCGCAGATGTTGAGCACGTCTTCGAGAGTGAGCGGCTCGAAGAACAGCTTGTCCGAGGTGTCGTAGTCGGTGGAAACCGTTTCCGGGTTCGAGTTCACCATGATCGCCTCGTAGCCGAGTTCCTTGGCGGCGAAGGCGGCGTGAACGCAGCAGTAGTCGAACTCGATGCCCTGGCCGATTCGGTTGGGACCGCCGCCGAGGATGATGATCTTTTTCTTGTCCGACTGCCGGGCCTCGTTCTCCTCGCCATAACTCGAGTAATAGTATGGCGTGTAGGCTTCGAACTCGGCGGCGCAGGTATCGACGAGACGATAGGTGGGGACGATGCCGTGCTTCTTGCGGAGCGCGCGGACATCGTCCTCGGTGGTGCTCCATGCCTTGGCGAGCTGGCGGTCGGAGAAGCCGAGTTTTTTGAGGCGGCGGAGTTCCTGAGGGGAAGATGTGGGCGAGACGCCCACGCTCCTTGAACCCTCCTGGGCGATCTGTTCGAGGTGGCGGAGGAACCACGGATCGATCTTGGTGAGATCGTGGATTTCCTCGAGCGTGAAGCCGTGGGTGAAGGCGGTTTGCAGCCAGAAGATGCGCTCGGCGTTCGGAATCTGCAGTTTGCGGGTGATGTCCTCGCGGGTCGGATTTTTCGGATCCTTGCTGTCGAAGCCGAATCCCCAGCGGCCGGTTTCGAGCGAGCGCAGGCACTTCTGCATGGATTCCTTGAAGGTGCGGCCGATCGCCATCGCTTCACCAACGGACTTCATGGACGTAGTTAGAACCGCGTTGGCCGTCTGGAACTTCTCGAAGGTGAAGCGCGGGATCTTGGTGACCACGTAGTCGATTGTCGGCTCGAACGAGTCGGGCGTCTCGCGGGTGATGTCGTTGGGCAGCTCGTCGAGCGTGTAGCCGACGGCGAGCTTGGCGGCGATCTTGGCGATCGGAAAACCGGTGGCCTTGGAGGCGAGTGCGGACGAACGCGAGACGCGCGGGTTCATCTCGATGACGATCATGCGGCCGGTCTGCGGATCGGTGGCGAACTGGATGTTCGAGCCGCCAGTTTCCACGCCGATCTCGCGGATCACGGCGAACGAGGCGTCGCGCATGATCTGGTATTCGCGGTCGGTTAGAGTTTGGATCGGAGCGACGGTGATCGAGTCGCCGGTATGAACGCCCATGGGGTCGAGGTTTTCGATCGAGCAGATGACCACGCAGTTGTCGGCGCGGTCGCGCATGACCTCCATTTCGAACTCCTTCCAGCCTAACAGCGATTCCTCGATGAGCACTTCGGAAACGGGCGAGAGGTCGAGCCCGAGGGTGACGATTTCCTCGAACTCGTCGCGGTTGTAGGCGATGCCGCCGCCCTGGCCGCCGAGTGTGTAGGCGGGACGGATGATGAGCGGGAAGCGACCGATTTCCTCGGCGACCTTCTTGGCCTCCTCCAGGGTGTGGGCGGTGGCGGAAATTGGAACGTCGAGGCCGATCTTGACCATGGCGTCCTTGAAGAGCTGGCGGTCCTCGCCTTTTTCAATGGCTTCGGGGCGTGCACCGATCATGCGGACGCCGTGTTTGTCGAGCGTGCCGGCGTTGTGCAGCGCCATCGAGGTGTTGAGGGCGGTCTGGCCGCCGAGCGTGGGCAGCAGCGCGTCGGGCTGCTCGCGGATGATGATTTTCTCCACCACTTCCGGAGTGATCGGCTCGATGTAGGTGCGGAAGGCGAACTCCGGATCGGTCATGATGGTGGCCGGATTCGAGTTCACGAGCACCACTTGGTAGCCTTCCTCGTTGAGCGCCTTGCAGGCCTGGACGCCGGAGTAGTCGAACTCGCAGCCTTGGCCGATGACGATGGGGCCGGAGCCGATGACGAGGATTTTCTTGATCGAAGTGTCTTTGGGCATGGTGATGCGGAGGGATGCGCGCGGCGGCTAAATTCCGGGGTGTCTGGCAGGGAACCGCCCGCTTGTAAAGGGCCGGTTGGGAAAATGCCGCACGACGTGCCGCTCAGCGCTTTTGGATGCCCGGCGGCAGCCAATCCTCCGTCATCGGCCGGACCGCCGGCTCTTTTTCCGCCGCAGCTTCCGTGGCTCCGGCCGCTTCACCGGATGCCGCAGGCAGGGCCGCGACATGGGAGTCGATGCGTTGTTTCAACTCGCTGGCGGGAGGCAGGCCCACGATTTTGTCCACCTGCACGCCACCGCGGAAAATTCTGACGTCGGGAATGCCTTGCACGCCCTCGTCGGTGGCGATCCCGGGGTGATCGTCCACGTTGATTTTCCCGACCACGACCTTGCCGCCATGTTCGTTGGCGATTTCATCGAGTATTGGCGCGAGTTCCCGGCAGGGCCCGCACCACGGCGCGTGGAAATCGATGATGACCACCTTGTCGCCTTGCTGGCTGAAGGTTTCAAAATCGTCGGCACCGATCTCGCTGACCCATTCGCTGTGTGCGGTGCCGGTCTTGCCGGCTTTTTTGGCAGCTTCGGCGATCAACTCGCGGGCCTTGTCGCAGGACGGGAGCAGTGCGGCGGCGATCAGCAAGCAAGGGATGAGGCGGGCGGCTTTCATGTCCCGCATTTTTCTTAAATTTTCCAAAATATCAACCCGCATCCTTCCCGGCGCGGATCACTCGTCATCGAGGCAGATGCGGAACCCGAGATCGGGGCGGCGCAGCGAGCGGTCGGTGAGCCACTCGCGGCGGACCTGCCCGGCTTCGGCGGGTGAGCGGCGGACGATCACCCATTTCGCGCCACCGAGCGGATTGGCGGGATCGACGGCGGCGAGGCGGGTCCATTCGTGAACCGAGTGGTGGATGGCCGATGGATCGGCGGCACCGTGCATGGCGGCGAACCATTGTTCCTGGGTGGGCAGGCGGGATTTTTTCCACGAGGCGAAGGCTGCAGCATCCCACCAATCGACGCCGGTGACGGGCAGGTGCGGCGGAGTCTTGAGCTGTTGCGGCCAGTCATCAGGCAGGTGGGTGGTTTTTCCCGCAGGTTGTTCGCGGTGGTCGAAACTGCGCTCGAGGTCGCTCTTGGCGAGGGTTTCGAGGGTATCGAGGAATGCCGCGTATTCGCCCACGCTCACTTCGCGATTGGCGATGCGGAATGCGGGCATCATGCGGTCGCCGCCGTCCGGCATGGGATACCGGCCGGCGGGGATATCGATCATCCGGACCGATTCCGCTGGCGAATCGGGCGCTCCATCATCGGGCCGGAGCTGCCAGACGAGCGCGAACACCACCGCCAGCGCACACAAGGTGACGGCGGTGGCGAGCTTGATCCCGAACCAGTGGCTCCGGCGTTTCATCGGCAGGGTGGGCGTGACGGTGTGGCCGGGCTGGCCGAGCTGTTGTTCGATTTGCCGGCAGACCTCGACCACCTGCCGCCAATCGAGCGGCGATACGATGTCCTCGCCGCGCATCCACGACAGCAGTGTCAGGACGCGCGTGGTGCCCGGCCGCGCCTCGGCCACCAGCGGACGCAGCGCGGTGCCGAGCCGCGCGATGTCGGCGGCGGACCTCGCGGAGTCGCGCTCGCCGGCGGTGGCCAGGTTGTCGAGCCGCACCATTTCGTGGTCGTCCACGTGAATGTGTTCAAGGTCCAGCGGAGCGCTGGCCTTGCCTGCCGATTCGAGATGAAGCTGGGCCTCGGCCACGCGGCGCAGAATCTGCGTCAGGCGCGGCGGAGACAGCGTGCCGCCGGCATTGGCAAGTTCCGCCAGCGTGTGTGCCGAGAGCAGCTCGCGCGCGAAAAAACACCGCTCGTCGTCCGCCACCGCCTCGTAAACCGACGCCACCAGCGGGTGATCCACCGACGCCTTGGCTCGCGCGTCGGCGAGAAAATCATCGCGCCGGTCCGCATTTTCCGCCCGCAATTCCTCTACCAGCACCTTGCGCCCGATCGACGACTGCTCGGCCAGCCACACGCGGCTCGAGCCCTTTTCCGACAATACCTCCAACAAACGGTAATCCCCCGCAGTCCGGCTGTGGTCGTGGTCGCTCATCATGAAAGAATCCCGTCAAAAAACCGTCCCGCTTCAGTCAAGTTCGGGCAAGGGTGGCAGCAAGGGCATCTCGGGATCGAAGTCCGGCGGCAGACTGTCCTGAAACTCCGGCGGAAGCCCCTGCATTGCCGGTCCGCCCGACATCCGCGGAATGCGCGCCGCCAGATCGCGCGGCCATGCCTGCACATCGAGCACCTCGCCCTGATACATCAAAGAAACCACCTGCCCGTAATACTCGCGCGAACCGAACAGATGTTCGGACCGCTCGTCCTGCGGCGGGATGGTGTAGATCATCCGCAGGTTTTCCTCACCGCCAGCCCAGTCGAACGGCAGCGTCACCCACCGCTCGGTCACCCACGATTGATTCTCAAGCTGCACGATCTCGTCGCGGCTGGTGCGGTTGAAAAACACCACCGACACCGCGATCTCCGCCACGTCCACCTCCGCGGCCGGCGCTTTCTGCACGGGGATCGTCAGGATCACCTGCTGGCCGTCATCGTGGTTCGGGTTTTTGAAAATCCGCACCCTGCCGAGCGACAGCTTGCCGAGCATTCCGCCCGGCAGATCGAAGCCGTCGCGCAATTTCGCCGCCGCCATTTCATACAGCGACCCCGCGCCGGAAACCCCCTGCCGGAAGACTTTTTCATAATACTCGGA
>DATISV010000623.1:0-2237 GCA_035468505.1 Luteolibacter sp.
ATAACGAGGAGGGCTTTCCGGTTTTCGGACACGAGGACGTTTTCGTCGTGCAGGTCTTCAATGAGGAGATCGAGCTGAGGAAGGTAGTAATCGTCGTTTTTGTAGCGGAAAGCACCGAAGTGGTCCCGCATCCAGGCTTCCACTTCATCGCGGGTGGCACCGGCAATGCCGTCCGACGCCTTTGCGAATGGTTGCCGCACCACCATGGAGATTCCAGAGTCCTCCACCAGCAAACCAAGGAATGTGCAAGCCGTCTCCGGAAACAGAAGCTGATGAAGATGGAGTCGTTCGAGATATTGAAGCCAGTTCCCATGAAAATTGCCGTCGTTCGCCTTGATGACGGAGCATTCCTGCTCTTCAAGATAAACCCTCTGCTCAGCTCCAGAGATTTTCCCTTGGCGGGCCCACTTCTGATTGAAGTCGGCGGCGTTGAGGATGGGGAAACCTATGCTGCGTAATTCGCGTTCTTCGATTTTGCGTATGGCGCGCTCGAGCTCGATTCGCTCCTGTCGGTTCTTTGGCTCTGGGATGCCAGCTTTCTGACTTGCTCGATGAACTCTTGTGAGGATGTCGAGGATTGGTTGGCAATCGCCTCCGAGGCGGCTTGCGAAGCCTTGCGATGTGCTTCGTTCAAGTAGGGATGTTCGTTGTTCATGGTGAGAAGATACCGTGGGTGTCAAGGTGGGGGAAGTGGCGGACTGAAGTCCGCGCTCCGTGACGTGGACTTTGGCGGATTGTTGGACGCCGTTGGTGTTGAGGAAGGCGCGGGAGAGGTTGACGATGGTCTTGCCGCGCCAGGTCATGACGAGGCGGCCGGAGTCGGTGACGTCGGCCACCTTGACGCATTCGAGGTTCTCCTTGTCGGCTTCGGCGATGAAGTAATCGATTTCCGCAGGATCGACGCAGACGGCCATGCGTTCCTGGGATTCGGAGATGGCGAGTTCGGTGCCGTCGAGGCCGTCGTATTTTTTCGGCACGGCATCGAGGGCGATCAGCAGCGAGGGCGCGATTTCGCCGATGGCGACGGACACGCCGCCCGCTCCGAAGTCGTTGCAGATCTTGATTTTGCGGGTGAGTTCCGGGTTGCGGAAAAGGCGCTGGATTTTCCGCTCGGTGGGGGCGTCGCCCTTCTGGACTTCGGCGGAGTTTTCCAGTGCGGAGTCGTCGTGTTCCTTGGAGGAACCGGTGGCGCCGCCGACACCGTCGCGACCGGTGCGGCCGCCGATGAGGAGGATGACATCGCCCGGCGCGGGCGTGCCGCGGAACACCTGCGAGCGAGGCGCGGCGGCGACGACCGCGCCGATTTCCATGCGCTTGGCGACGTAGCCGGGGTGATAGACTTCCGCGACCTGGCCGGTGGCGAGGCCGATCTGGTTGCCGTAGGACGAGTAGCCGTGGGCGGCGATCCGGCAGATTTTCTTCTGCGGCAGCTTGCCAGGCAGGGATTCGGAAAACGGCGTGTTGGGATCGCCCGCACCGGTGACGCGCATCGCCTGATAGACATAGGAACGGCCGGAGAGCGGATCGCGGATGCAGCCGCCGAGACCGGTGGCGGCTCCGCCGAAGGGTTCGATTTCGGTGGGGTGGTTGTGGGTCTCGTTCTTGAACATCACGAGCCACTCCTCGCTGCGCTCGGTATTGTGGATCGTGGATTGTGGATCGTGGATTGTGACAGGCACCACGATGGAGGCGGCGTTGACTTCCTCGGAGACTTCGAGGTTGTCGAGTTCGCCGGAGGCGCGGAGTTCGCGCATGCCGATCAGGGCGATGTCCATCAGGGTGACCGGCTTGTCGTCGCGGCCGAGTTGTTTTCTGACATTCTGATAGGTCTGCCAGGCGCGGGCGGCCGGGCCGGCGGGGTCGTCGAAGGTGACCTCGTCGATTTTTGTCAGGAACGTGGTGTGCCGGCAGTGGTCGGACCAGTAGGTATCGAGCATCTTCAGCTCGGTGATGCTGGGGTCGCGTTTTTCCTCGTCGCGAAAGTAGCGCTGGCAGAACGCGACATCCCCGGCGGACATCGCGAGACCGTGTTCGGCTTTGATGGAAGAGGGGGTGTCGGTGGTGAAACCGCTGAGGATGGCGACGTCGGCGGGAGTGCAGGATTCGCGGCGACCGGTGATCGCCGCTACGGGGATCTCGAGGGAATCGACGGCGTAGATGATGTAGTTTTTGAGGGCGGCGATCTGTTCCGGGGCGAGAGCGCCTTCGAGAATGTAAATCCTGGATGAATGGACGGT
>DATISV010000624.1:0-2641 GCA_035468505.1 Luteolibacter sp.
CCGCGGTGAGCGTTCGTTCGACATCTACTCGCGCCTCCTCAAGGACCGCATCATCTTCATCGGCACGCCGATTGACGACTTCGTGGCCAACTCGGTGATCGCGCAGCTCCTGTTCCTGCAGATGCAGGACCCGAAGAAGGACATCCACATTTATATCAACTCGCCGGGCGGCTCGGTGACCGCGGGGCTCGCGATCTACGACACCATGCAGTTCCTCACCTGCGACGTGAACACCTACTGCATCGGCATCGCCGCCTCGATGGGCTCGGTGCTGCTCACCGCCGGCACCAAGGGCAAGCGCTTCTGCCTGCCGAACTCGCACGTCATGATCCACCAGGTCTCCGGCGGCGCGCAGGGCACCGCGTCCGACGTCGAGCGCACCATCGGCTTCATGTTCAACCTGAAGAAGCGCCTCAACGGCATCCTCGCCAAGCACACCGGCAAGACCGTCGAGGACGTCGAGAAGGACTCCGACCGCGACAACTACATGACCGCCGAGGAATCCGTGGCCTACGGGCTGGTGGACAAGGTGCTCGAAAACCGCAAGCAGCTGCCCGATGTGGCCGCCGCACTCGAAGACAAACCGTCCTCCAAGGACTGATTCACCCCACACCGATCCGCCATGGCCCGCGCGTCCAATCTCACCATGTGCTCCTTCTGCGGAAAGAGCCACTCCGAGGTCCGGAAACTGATCGCCGGCCCGGGCGTTTACATCTGCAACGAGTGCATCGACGTCTGCGCCAGCATTCTTGAGAAGGAAATGGGCGGAGCGCCTCCCAAGGGCAAGACCGCCGCCGAGAAATCCAACTTCCGCATCCCGCCGCCGGCGGAAATCGTGAAGTATCTCGATGACTTCGTGATCGGCCAGGAAAACGCCAAGAAGGTGCTCTCGGTCGCCGTTTACAACCACTACCAGCGCCTCCGCCAGGACCAGACGCGGGTGACCGAGGAATTCCGCGATGTCGAGATCGAGAAGTCCAACGTGCTTCTGTTAGGCCCCACCGGGTCCGGCAAGACGCTGCTCGCCCGCACGCTCGCCCGCATCCTCGACGTCCCGTTCTGCATCGTCGATGCCACCACGCTCACCGAGGCGGGATACGTCGGCGAGGACGTGGAGAATATCATCCTGCGGCTGCTCCAGGCGTCCGATTTCGACGTCGCCCGCGCCGAGCGCGGCATCATCTATGTGGACGAAATCGACAAGATCGGCCGCAAGACCGAGAACGTCTCGATCACCCGCGACGTCTCCGGCGAGGGCGTGCAGCAGGCTCTGCTCAAGATCCTCGAGGGCACCGTCTGCAACGTCCCGCCGCAGGGCGGACGCAAGCACCCGCAGCAGGAATACATCCAGGTCAACACGGAGAAAATCCTGTTTGTTGTCGGTGGCGCGTTCGTGGGACTTGAAGATATCATCCGCCGCCGCCTCGGCCGCAATCTGCTCGGTTTCCACGCCGGAAACGACAGCGAGAACCTCGACGACTCCACCGTCAACATCCTCGACCGCGTCCAGCCCGAGGACCTGCTCCACTTCGGGGTGATTCCCGAGTTCATCGGCCGGCTGCCGGTCATTTCCTCGCTGCGCAAGCTCACCGAGGACGAACTGATCACCATTCTCACCGAACCGAAGAACGCGCTCGTCAAGCAATACGGCAAGCAGCTCGCGATGAACGGCGTGAAGCTGCGCATCACCCGCGACGCGTTGAAAGCCTTCGCCGAGGAGGCGTTCCGCCGCGGCACTGGCGCGCGCGCTTTGCGCTCGATCTTCGAGCGAATCATGCTCGAAGTCATGTTCGACATCCCGTCGCGCGACGACGTCGAGACCGTCACCATCAACCGCCAGGTCGTGCTCGGCGAGCGCGCCCCGTCGGTGCGCCGCAAGAAGCGCGCCGACCGCGACGCGGCTTGAAGCCATTCACGGCGCTTCGGACGGAATATAACGGATACCGTGTTCCGCGCTGATGCGGACCACCTCGTCCATGTCCGGGTCACCTTCGGCACGGAATAATTCCTCCATCCGCGCGAAGAACTTCTCGAAACCGGCCGGCGCGGTGTGCAGCAGCATGCGCAACGGCTTGTCGCCGACGTTGCGGAAGGTGTGCGGCACGCCCTTGGGCAGATAAACGCATTGCCCGGGGTCCTGCTTTGATCCAGGTTCCGTTCACGAAAAACTCCACCTTGCCCTCGATCACGTAAAACCACTCGTCATCGAGTTCATGACAATGTGGCGGAGGCCCGCCGCCCGGCGGTGTCACCAGCACCCCGCACATGTGGGTTCCGCCGGTCCGCTCGCCGTCCAGCAGTACGATCAGTTCGTCGCCGAAGGCATGATGTACGGCTTGGCCACTGGCGGGAATGATGGCAGGCGACATCGGTAAATTCGAAATCATGGAACGATATGGTTGTTCCGGTGGCTGGATGTCGAGCGGGAATCCAATGTCATGCTGTTCTGAACCGCCGCCCAGTTCGATGGGATGACATTCATACCAGCCTCGCATACAGCGAGCGCAAGCTAGCCTGCCATTTTTCCAGAAACGCGAGGTTGCGCACGCTCATTGAGGCCGCCGCGGCATCCGGCGATTCAGCCGCTTCGTAATCCGGAAAAACCGCGCACTGCGTGGCGATGGCCGCTTCCACCGTGGCG
>DATISV010000625.1:0-1669 GCA_035468505.1 Luteolibacter sp.
CGAGACGGCGGTGTATTTCACCAGCAGCAGCCGCAGGCGGCTCACCGGCCGGGCGAACACAAGCCGCAGGTTGCCGTCCTCGTTTTCCTTCGCCACGATATCGCCCGCCACCAGCGCGAAGTAGATCGAGCCGAGCAGGAACATGCTCAGCAGCCTGATGGTGAAGGTGATGGTGAGCGAGCTGTAGTAGGTGCCGAACTCCAGGCCGTTGCGCTCGATCAACCCGCGCATGTGGCTCTGGCTGCGTTCGAGTTTGTAAACGAACAGGATCAGCGCCTCCATGATGAGGAAGGCGCCGTAGCCCATCCAGGTGCGCGGCCGGGCGAAGAGCTTGCGGAGTTCGCCGCGGAGTTGTTCGAGAAACAGCATGTGCTTGGCGCGGCAACTGATGCACCGGAATGGCGATTGTCAAAGGGGCCGGTCCGCAAAATGGCAGCGGCGTTTTTTTCGCGGGATTGATCGAATCTACCGCTCGATCCGGAAACCGGAGATGCCCTCCAAGGGCGGGACGGTCTCGACGTGGTGGTTTTTGATGTGGTGGGCGACGGGGGATTCCTCGGCGATTTCGCGGATGAAATCGGCGACTTCTCCGGGTTCGCCCGCCACTTGTAGTTCCACGGTGCCGTCGGGGAGGTTTTTCACCCAGCCGGTGACTTCGAAGCCGCGGGCGAGGTCCTTGACGGTGTAGCGGAAGCCGACGCCCTGGACGCGGCCTTCGAAGATGACACGTTTGGAAATCATGACTTTCGGTTAGAAATCGCTTTCCGCGAGCGCGCGGGTGGCGCAGTGGATGAAGCGCAGGCGGGTGGGGGAGAGACGGCGCAGGACGAGCTGGCGCTGTGCGGGGGTGGCGATGATTTCGCCGACGGGCGCGGGTTCGTCGAGACCGGCCATGGCGGCGAGGCGGGTGTTGGCGGCGGCGAGCAGGCGGTGGAGCGACTCCGCGGTTTCCAGTTCGATATCCCAGACGACGGCGGTGGATGCCTCGCCGTCGGGCAGCAGGACGTAGCGGTCGTTTTTCCAGAACGAGGCGATTTCGTCGGCCTCGCCGACATCGCCGAGCGGTTCGAGCCAGAGGCGCAGGCCGAGCTGGCCGGCGCTTTCGGTTAGAAAAGGCTCGTCGGGCGGCGCTGGCGTATCGATCGGTTCCGGCACGGCGGTTTCCGCGGGCAGCAGGATGGCGCGGGTGGTTTGCGGCGGATTGCGCAAGGCGGCGTGCAAAGCCTCGTTGCCCTGCACGTGCAGGGTGTCTGCAAGGCCCTTGCCATTGATGACCGGGAAGGTGGTGAGACTCTGGATGAACGGTGGGAGGCTGTTGAAAATCTGTTCCACATCCGCGTTTTCCCGCATCGGCATGAAGCCGAGGGCTCGCGCGCTGGCGGCGTAAAATCGCGCTTCGGCTCCGGATGCCGCGCCTTGGTGGAGCGCCTCGCGGGCGCGTGCCGCGTCGTCGCCCGGGTAGCCGGGAGGTGGCGGGAAATGCTGGTGCAGCAGGATGCGGCAGAGCAGCCGCAGCAGCGCGGCCTGGTCGGGTATGTCGTCCGGATTGAAGCGCTCCGTCACCCAGGCCTCGCCGGTGACGTCGTCGAACCAGCCGACCGCACCCACCGCGCGCACCAGCGTGAGTTGGGCGAGCAAATTGTCCTCGGTGCCGAGCCAGCCGATGAGC
>DATISV010000626.1:0-2345 GCA_035468505.1 Luteolibacter sp.
CTGGTCGCTCGGCAAGGCCGGCTGGCTGGCGGATGCGCAAAGCCCCGGCGAAGATGGCGCGCAAAGCGAGTTGCGCAAAAACGGCATGCCCGTCGCGGCCTTCCGTTTCCGCGAATCGCTGCGCCCGGACGTCGCCCGCACACTCACTTTCCTCAAGCGCCGCGGCATGCAACCGCACATCCTCTCCGGCGATCATCCGGACAAGGTCGCGCTCGCCGCAAACTCACTCGGCCTGCGCGCGGAATACGCCCACGGCGGACTTTCTCCTGAAGAAAAAGCCGCCCGCGTCAAGGATCTGGATCACGCCGACACCCTCTACCTCGGCGATGGCGCCAACGATTCGCTCGCTTTCGACGCCGCGCTGGTCACCGGCACCCCGGTGGTGGATCGCAGCCTGCTGGAATCGAAATCCGACTTTTTCACCCTCGGCGCGGGCCTTGGTTTCCTGCCGGATTTGTTCCTCGCCGCCGGCTCGCGGGCACGGGCGGTGCGCGCGGCTTTCGGTTTCGCATTGATTTACAATGTGACCACAGTGGCTTTTTCCATGGCCGGCCTGATGAGCCCGCTGCTGGCCGCCGTGCTCATGCCGCTCAGCTCGCTGGTTTCCATCGGAATCGTGGTTTCCATGGTGCGATGGAAATTCACCGATACATGATTGAAATCCGGTTTTCAGTCGTTAGCCTCCCACCAAACCAAGCCACATGATCCCTGCAGCAGTCCAGCCACACCAGGAGTTCGAGAACACCTTGCTCAAGCGGATCGCCCAGTCGGAGCGTTTCAAGATGTATCAGGAAGCGTTCCGCACCGCGACCGGTCTGCCACTCCGTCTCGTCTCCTCGGACCCCGACGGCTGGTGCCTCGACGACGAGGGAATGAACCGCAGCCCGTTCTGCGAAGAGTTGAACCTTTGCGACAAGGCCTGCTCCGCCTGTGTGGAAACCAACCGCCGCCTGATGAAGGAAGCGGAAGTGAACGGTCCCACCACCTGCCATTGTTTCGCCGGGCTGTGCGCCACGGCCGTCCCGGTGAAGCTGGGCGCTTCCGTCATCGGATACCTCAAGACCGGCCAGGTTTTCAGCCGCACGCCCACTCCCGAGCAGTTCGAGGAAATCATGGGAGCCATCGGCCGCAAGACGCTCGACAAGGGTTCGCGCGCCAAACTCAAGGATGCCTATCTGCACACGCGTTTCGTCGAGCCGATCCGCTACCAGAGCATGGTCACCCTGTTGCAGAGCTTCGCCGAACAGCTCGGCGAACACGCCGATTCGATGGCCATTGTCGAGGAAGGCAGCGAGCCGGCGGCCATCGCCAAGGCACGGAAATACATCCACGAACACCTCGACCAACCGCTGCCTCTCGGTCTCGTCGCCCGCCACGCCGGCCTCAGCGAGTCCCATTTCTGCCGGCTATTCAAGGACTCCGCCGGACTCACGCTCACCGATTACGTCAACCGCTGCCGCATCGACTGGGCGAAACGCGAGCTGCTCAAACCCGAGGCGCGCATTTCCGAAATCGCCTTCCTCGTCGGCTACCAATCGCTCTCGCAATTCAACCGCAGCTTCGCCCGCATCGTCGGCCAGTCCCCCACCATCTACCGCCGCGAGCGCCTCGAACGCATCGCTTCTTAACCCGCGGAAACGCAACCGCACACGCGCGACGCTTGATCCAATACAAAGGGACCGCCCCACCCCATGGAAGACAGATACGAAATTCGAGGAAAAATCGGCCAAGGCGGCCTCGGCTCCGTTTACCGGGGATACGACACGCGGATGAACCGCGAGGTCGCCATCAAGCGCATCCCCGCGAACGACACCGATCCGGATTTGTTGGAGGAATCCACCCGCCAGCTCATGAAGGAAGCCGGCGCGCTCGCCGCCCTCCAGCACCCCAACATCGTCACCGTCTATGACGTGGGCAGGGACGACGACGGTCCCTACGTGGTCATGGAACTCATCAGCGGCAGCACGCTCGAAGAACTCATCGAGCGCGCGCCTCTCACCTGGCCGGACTTCCGCGAGCTGGCCATGCAGACGCAGGAGGCGCTCATCGCCGCACAGGAACTCGACCTCATCCACAGCGACCTCAAGCCGTCCAACCTGATGCTCACCTGGCTGCCGTCCGGCAAGTTCCAGATCAAGATCGTGGATTTCGGCCTCGCCACCCTCACCCAGTCGCAGTCGCGCGAGGAACTCGAGGAAATGGAGGCGGTGTTCGGCTCGATCTTCTTCATGGCCCCCGAGCAATTCGAGCGCGTGCCGCTCGACGCCCGCTCGGACCTCTACTCGATGGGTTGTGTCTATTACCAATCGCTGGCCGGCGTTTACCCCTTCGATGGAACCACCGGC
>DATISV010000627.1:0-2300 GCA_035468505.1 Luteolibacter sp.
CGAGCTGCCGCCACGCGCTGTGATCGAAATCCGCCTGCTCCGCGCCCGTGGGATTGCCTTTGGCGAACCACCAGCCGGCGGCGAAATTGTTGCGGGTCCGCGACTCGGCGGAAAAAGCGGCCAGCGGCAGCATCGCGGTGAAAATGCAGTCGGCGAGCAGCCGGACGCGTGATATGGCGGGTCGTGTGAAGTGAATCATGTGCGGGTGACGGTTTCGCGACCGAGCTATCCCCGCTGCCGCGGCTTCGTGCAACGGATTTTTGTCACCGCCTACAATCCGCCATCACTTCCCATCGTCCTCGTCCTCGTCCGCGCCATGCGTGGCCTGCGGGTCGAGCGGGTGTTCTTCTTCGAGCCACTTGCGCGAGACCTTGCCGTCCCACCATGCGAAGTTCATCGGATAGGTGCCGGGCGCGAACAGGACGTGATAGAAATGCCAGACGACGATGGCGAGACAGGCGAGGATCGCCTCGTAGAAGTGGATGGTGATCGCCACATCGATGAACCAGCGCGGGAAGAAGCGCGTGACATCGATCTTGAACCAGATCATCAGCCCGGTGACGCCCATGATCACGGAACCCCATACCACCGCCCAGTATTCGAGTTTCTCGGCATAACTGAAGCGTCCGAATCGCGGGTGATGCGGTTTCTTGCCGACGAAATAGAGCAGGTTGCCGAAGACATCGCGGACATCCTGCATTTTCGGCAGGAAATCCCTCACCAACTGCCGGCCGTCGCGGGTGAAGATGACATAGACGATATGCCAGAAACCACCGGCGAGCATGATGATGCCGAACACGCGGTGGACCCAGCGGCGGATCGCCTCGTCGCCGCCGAACAGCCAGCCGAGCCACGATTCCGGATATTTCAACGCGAATCCGCTCACCGCCAGCACGATGAAGGTGACGACCAGCACGAAGTGCTGCATCCGCTGGTGGAGGTTCATACGCATCACCGTCGCACCGCGCTTGTGGTACCAGTCCTTCAGCGCGCGAAGCCATGACATCAGGTTGTGCAGCAGCATCACACCGATCACGCCGAAGATCAGGACAAGATAGGCAATGCGCACCCAGTGGTTGACCATCGCGCCGAGATCGCCGTGGGCGGCATCGGTCGCGTGGATGGTGCCGAAGGCGAAATTCTCACCGGCACCGGGGTGGCATTTGCCGCAAGTTTCGACCAGATGCGACCTGTGGATCGACGATTCCGGATCGGTGGAGGGCAGCACTTTGTGGTAGCCATGGCAACTGGCGCAGTTCGCGGCATTGGTGGCTCCGCCTTTCACGGCGAGTCCGTGATAACTCCCGGCAAACGTCTCCACGCGGTCCGACGGCAGGCCGAACTTGGTGTTGATGCGCTCGGACTCGTGGCAACGGCTGCACGTTTCCCCCACCTTGCGGATGGAGCGGTCGCCGGCCAGCGAACCGATCTTGTGCTCCTCGTGGCAGTCGATGCAGGTCGGCGCTTCGAGAACTCCCTTGCCTGTCGCCTTGCCGTGCACGCTTGCCGCCACATCCTCCGCTTCCCGGGTGTGGCACTCGCCGCAGGTCTTTAGCAATTTCGAGAAGTGGGTGGCGGATTTTTCCGAGCCATGGGCGAAGACTTCATGCGAACCATGGCAATCCACACATCCGGCGGCGGTCTCGTTGCCGGAACGCAGGGCCAGACCGTGCACGCTGGCGCCAAAGCTGGCCGACTGCTTCTCATGGCACTCCGCGCAGTCCACCGGCAGCGAGCGTTTCCCGTCGTCCGGGTGCTCGTCCGTCAGACCGCCATGGCATTCGCCGCAGCGGTTCTTACCATGCACCGAGCCGCTCAACTTTTCCTCGTCCACGAACAACGACACCTCCTTGCCGTCGCGCTCCATCGTGAGGTCCTTGTCGCTGTGGCATTCGAGACAATTCTCCTCCTCGGGCGGCTCGTCCTGGGCTGTTAGAACCGCCGGACCAGCTGCCAGCAGGATTCCCATTATGAAACATCGCAAGACGCCGCCGCCGCGCGCGGAATCCATCACGCGCGGGAATGTTTCCCGGGTTTTCATGGTTTGATTGGGTTGGGGATCAATGCACCAGCCGGGTGACCATCGCATAGATGATGAGCACCAGCAGGACGAGTCCGATGCCGAAGAAGGCGAAACCGAATGGCCGGGCGATCTTCTGCCACCGTTCCCATTCGTCCTTGACCAGATGGCGTTCGAGGCGGTTGGTGGCGACGAGGCGGTCATACCAGCGCCTGCGCTCGTGGAGCATTTCGGACTTCGAGATGCGGCCTGAGAAGATGACGGTGTCCATCGGGAATTT
>DATISV010000628.1:0-2150 GCA_035468505.1 Luteolibacter sp.
ATGCCGAACTGTGAAACGCAGGTGCCCACCCACACATGGTCGTCGGGCCAGTAGCGTTCGCCGGTGAAATACTGCGGGATGGGCGCATCCTCACCGAACCACTGCGGATGTTTCGCAAAGACCTCAAGCGGAGCGAAGCGGTCCTTTTTCGCCTGTCCGCTGAAATCCGGCTCGCCGCCGCCGAAGAACAAATCCACGCCGATGCCCTCGCGGCCGGTTTCCGCTGCGGCCTTGAATCCGGCGTCGAGCACCATGCGGATCTCGGATGTGCCGCCGGGCGTGCGCCAGTCGAGATGGATCGTGCGGCCGGTCCGCTCTTTCCAATGCCGTGCGAAGGCCTCGCCGAACTCCTTGCGGATCGATTCGTTGTGAGGTGTTAGAATCACTAGATGGTCGTCGGCGTCGCGCTTGGAAACGCTCGTGGTTTCGACACGCAGCAGCAGCGGCAGCGCGATGATCAGCGCCAGCAGTCCGAAGATGATGATCGCCCGTGTTTTCAAAATCCGCTATCTACTATCTTCCTTCCACTATCCTCTCACCACCACCACATCGTCGTGGCGGGCATGCAGCGTGATCAAGTCCTCGCCCGGTTCGTGGATCACATGCGGGTTCATCTCGACGACCTGCTGGCGGCCGACCGCGGTGTCGATCCAGTATTGGATGCGCTGGCCGAGATAGGTGCGATCGGTGATTTTCCCCGTCACCGGATTGTCGCCTTCCTCCTTGTGGAGCCGCCAAGCCTCGGGGCGGATCGAAAGCCGAACCGGCTCGCCCGGCGCGGGCGTCCAGTCCGGGTCGGTGACGCAGCCTGTTAGAATGCCGGCCTCGGTTTTCACCATCGCGAAATCCGCGTTCGTTTCGAGCAAGATACCCGATATGAGATTCGTTTCACCGATGAAATTCGCCACGTAGGCGCTGCGCGGATTGCGGTAGATTTCCTCCGGCGCGCCGATCTGGCCGACGCGGCCGCGGCTCAGCACCGCCATGCGGTCGGCCATGGCGAGTGCTTCTTCCTGGTCGTGCGTCACGTAGATGGCGGTGAGTCCGTTTTCCTTCACGATGCGGCGGATTTCGCGGCGCATTTCCACGCGGAGCTGGGCGTCGAGGTTCGAGAGCGGTTCGTCGAGCAGCAGGCATTTCGGTCGCACGACCAGCGCGCGGGCCAGCGACACGCGTTGCTGTTGGCCGCCCGACATCTGGTCGATCGAGCGTCCGCCGAAGCCGGGGAGCTGGACCATTTCCAGCGCCTCCTCGACGCGGCGTTTGATTTCCGCTTTCGGCACCTTCCGCTCCTCCAACCCGAAGGCGATGTTCTGCGCCACCGTCATGTGCGGCCACAGCGCGTAGCTTTGGAAAACCATCGCCGCCTCGCGTTTGTGCGGCGGCATCCGGGTCACGTCGCGCTCGCCGAACCACACCGCGCCGCTGGTCGGCGTTTCCAGTCCCGCGATGCAGCGCAGCAGAGTGGTTTTCCCGCAACCCGAGGCACCCAGCAGGAAAAATAGCTCGCCCGCCCCGATGGTCGCGCCGATGCCGTCCAGCGCGCGGACGCTTCCGAACTCCTTGACGACATTTTCAACGCGGATCGGTTCCATGGCGGTGGGACTGCGCCATGCTTCCCCTCCCTCGCTCCGTGACAAGCCTCAAAGCCACCGCGACTCGGGCCAAATTTTCGCAGAGTGGCGCTTGGGGCTTTCGGGCTTGCCGAGTGAGCGTGGGCGGAAAGCATGTCGCCACGTACCATCACCATGGAATCGATCCGCGCCGAGAGTGTGGTCAAGGATTTCGGAACCGTCCGCGCATTGGACGGGATCAGCATGATTATAAAGCCCGGCGAGTTGTTTTTCCTGCTGGGTGCTTCGGGGTGCGGAAAAACCACTTTGCTGCGCTGCATCGCGGGATTGGAAACGCCGACGAGCGGTTCGATCCACTTCGGTGCGCGCGAGGTGACGAAGATGCCGCCGCACAAGCGCGAGGCGGCGATGGTTTTCCAAAGTTACGCGCTATGGCCGCACATGACAGTGGCGCAGAACATCGCGTTCGGGCTGGAGGAGCGCAAGGTACCGAAGCCGGAAATCAAGCGCCGGGTCGGGGAGGCGCTCGAAATGGTGCAACTGCCGGGTTACGGCGAGCGCTCGATCGACCAGATG
>DATISV010000629.1:0-3444 GCA_035468505.1 Luteolibacter sp.
GCCGATCAGCGCGGTGACCCGGCGCTCGGGGATGGCCATGTCGATGTCGAACAAGGCCTGGGTGTCACCGTAGTGGAAACTGAAGTTTTCCACGCGGATGAAATCGGGACGGGGCGCTGGAGCGGAGTCGGACATCTTAGACACTGCTGACGGCGAAGCGTTTTCTCAGCCGGTTGCGGATGTGGATGGCGGCGAGGTTGAGGGTGACCACCACGACGATGAGCAGCAGCGCGGTGGCATAGACCATCGGCTTGGCGGCTTCGGCGTCGGGCGATTGGAAACCGAGGTCGTAGATGTGGAATCCGAGGTGCATGAACTTGCGCTCGGGATGGACGAAGGGGGCGATGTCGTCGATGGGCAGCGAGGGCGCGAGTTTCACCACGCCGACGAGCATGAGCGGGGCGACCTCGCCGGCGCCGCGGGCCATGGCGAGGATGATGCCCGTCAGGATGCCGGGCAGCGAGGCGGGAAGGACGATGCGCTGGATCGTCTGCCATTTGGAGGCACCGCAGGCGAGGGCGGCTTCGCGCACGCCGCGCGGCACGGCGGAGAGCGCTTCCTCGGTGGCGACGATGACGACGGGAAGTGTCAGCAGCGCGAGCGTCAGCGAGGCCCACAGGATGCCGGGAGTGCCGTAGGTGGGGGTCGGCAGTTTGTCGGAGAAGAACATGCGGTCGATGCCGCCGCCGACGGTGTAAACGAAGAACGCGAGGCCGAAGACGCCGAAGACGATGGAGGGCACGCCGGCGAGGTTGTTGACCGAGATGCGGACGATGCGGACGAGCTGGCCCTGTTTCGCGTATTCGCGTAGATAGATCGCGCAGATCACGCCGAAGGGGGTGACGAACAGGCTCATCACCAGGGTCATGACGACGGTGCCGAAGATGGCGGGAAACACGCCGCCCTCGGTGTTCGCTTCGCGTGGGTCCTCTGTCAGGAAGGCACCGCCGCGGCGCAGCATTTCGCCGACGCGGGCCATGAACCCGGCCTCGTTGGCGGGGAAGACGTGAATGAGTTTTTCCGCCGGAAAAACGATCTCACGCCCGTCCACGCTCTCGGCGATGAAGCGGCTGAGGTTGAGTTTTTCGCGGATCGCCTCGGCCTGCGTCTGGAGCCGGGTGAATTCCGGCTGCAATACCGCGCGGCGGGCGGCGGCGGTTTGCGGGTCCTCGGTGCCTGAGCGTTCAGCGCGGTCGAGTTCGGTGAGTTCGCGGCTGTTGGCACCGATTTCCTTGCGCTCGATGCGGAGCATGCGCGCACGGTCTTCCTCGCTGCGCCCGATGGTTTCTTTCAGCGCTTTTTCGAATCCGGGCTCATCGGCGGCGATGCGTCCATCGGGCGTTTCCATGGCGACGGCGCGCACGATCGCCGGGCCGTATTCCATGCGCTCGACGAGCAGCAGGTCGCCGGGCCGGGTGGTGGCCGCGATGTTGGAACGGTCGATGAACTTGAAGCCCTCGCCATAGAGGTCACGGTTGCCGCGGAAGACCTGGATTTCCTCGTGCAGCACGCCCGTGCTGTCGCGGCGCTGGCGCTCTTCGGTGACGTAGCCGGCGATTTTTTCGATGCTTTCGCCGGTTTTCACCTCCATCAGGTCGATCTGTCGCGGCCAGAACGATGCGGTGCCCTTGACGAGGATCAGCAGGATGAGCGCCATGGCCATGGTCACCCCCATGGCGAGGCCGGCGGCGGTGAGCCAGACCCACGGCTCGCCCTTGCGGGAGCGGCCGGTGGTGGCGAATGGCGTGCTGGGTCGCGCGGGGGTCATCGGTCAGGCTGGGAAGAGAAATGAACCGCAGATGGACGCGGATGGACGCGGATGGACGCGGATGTGTTTGAAATTTCGAAGATGGTATATGAAAGCATCCGTCATCTGCGCCGGGGCAGTCCGTTCCATGAAATATCTGAGTGAATCTGCGTTCATCTGCGGTTGAAAATCCAGTATCCGGGTTCAGACGATCTTGTTGCGTTCGCGGAGCCGCTGGCGGAGCAGCTCGGCGATGGTGTTCATGACGAAGGTCATGGCGAAAAGAACCACCGCGCCGAGGAACAACGCGCGGTAATGGGTGGAACCGACGGGTGCCTCTGGCAGTTCGACGGCGATGTTGGCTGAAAGCGTGCGCATGCCGCTGAACAGGTTCCACTCGGTGATCGGCGTGTTGCCGGTGGCCATGACCATGATCATTGTTTCGCCGACGGCGCGGCCGAAACCGATCATTAGCGCGGAAAAGATGCCGGCGGCGGCGACCGGCAGCATCACGGTCCAGACCACCTGCCAGCGGTTCGCACCGAGCGCGGCGGCGGCGGCGGTGAGCGGCTTGGGGACGTTGGAAAGCGAATCCTCGGCGATGGTGAAGATCACCGGGATCACCGCGAAGCCCATCATGAAACCGAGCACCAGCGAGTTGCGCTGTTCGAAAGGAATGCCGGTCGCCTGCGGCCACCACAGGCGGAAGTCCGCGATCTCGCGGCCGGTGGACGGGTCCTTGTAAATGAACAGCCACGACTCGATCACCGGGCCGAGCGCCCAGCCGAGCCAGCCGGCCAGCGCGAGAAAGGGCAGCACCAGCATCCATTCGGAGCCGCCTTCGAAGCGGTTGCGGAATCCGATCGGCAGGCGGCACCAGACATATCCTAACAGAAGCGCGGTAAGCGGCACCGCCAGCACCATCAGCATCACCGAGGGCACGCGCGTTTCGAGGATCGGCGCGAGCCACAGACCGGCCAGGAAACCGAGCACCACCGAGGGCAGCGACGACATGATTTCCATTGCCGGTTTCACCACCCGTTTCACCGAGTGCGGCAGGAAGGCGGCGGAAAACACCGCGGCGAGCAGTGCGATGGGAACGGAAAACAACAGCGCGTAAGCCGTGCCCTTCAGCGAGCCGAAGATCAGCGGCATCATCGAGAGCTTCGGCTCGAAATCGTCCGAACCGCCGGTCGATTGCCACTGATAGACCGGTTCCGAGCCGCCTTCGTACCAGACCTTGCCGAAGAACGCGCGCCAGCCGGCTTCCGGGTGCGGGTCGTGGATCGAGTAGCGCCGCGCGCTGCCATCGGCGGCGGCCACCAGGAAATGCTCGCCCTTGGCATCGAGCGCCACCGCGGCGGGATCGATGTCCGCCTCACCCTCCCATCGGACCGCGCCCGATGTGCTGTGGCGGATGGTGAGGAAGCGTCCGGCGGTGGTGAGAAACGAACGGTTGCGCTGGCTGGCGGCGAAGTGGAGTTCGCCCTGCGGCAGGGTGGGGAACTCCTTGGTAATGCCATAGAGTCGCTCGCCCTCGCTTTCAGGGCGGAACAGGCTCCACTGCTGCTGGCGGCCGTCGGGCGCGATCACGATGATCGACACGCCGCCGAACAGGAAATCCATGCGCGCCGGAGTGGTGTTTTCGAAGGGCGCGAAACTCTGGCGCTTCGAGACACCGTCGGGGGAGGCCATGA
>DATISV010000630.1:0-1764 GCA_035468505.1 Luteolibacter sp.
TGAAAGTCGTCTGATAATTGCCACCGGCATCCGGCGTGGGTGAAAGACTAGCGAGCTTCACGGCAAACGAGGCGTCCTCGCGCCCTTCCAGCCAGGCCATTGCCTGCACCTCGTCATCGATGCGCCGGGCCATAGCTCCATCAAGGTGCGCGATGACATCCAGTTTCGCATCGCCCGGGATGAACGAGGCGAGCGGACGTCGGGCCGGCGGCTTGCCGTGGAGTGTGAGGGTTTTGGCGGGCTCGCCCACGGTCCAACGGCCGTTTTCGATGGTGCCGTAATAAAACCATCCGTCGGCCGGGGCGGTGATTTCGAACAGCTTGCGGTCCGCCTCCATTTTGGCGAGCACCGCCTGATCGCGTTCCTGGGTGATCTTCAACGAGGCGAGATCGTGCGTGGCCTTGTCGATGGCGCGGGGCGAGTCGGCCTCGAACTTCGCGAGCGAGATCGCCGTGTCGCGTTCGTTGTCGGAGAGTTGCAAAGCCTCGCGCGGCAGCAGGACTTCGCGGCTGCGCTTGTGCCTGAGTTTCTCCATCGCCAGTTCGAACTCGGCGGCCTCCACACGGTCGCGCTGGCGCTGCAGGATGATCTCCTCGGTTTCCTCGGTGAGTTCGTCGGCGGTGTACATCATTTCCAGCTGGCGCAGTTCCTCGCGCTGGTTTTCGAGGAAACTCTCCGCACGCTTGAGCCGTTGATCGGCTGCGTCCTCTTCTGCCTTGCGGCGGGTGGCGGTGAAGTAGGCGTTTTCCTCCGCGGCCACGGCGGCGGCGCGGCGCATTGCATCAAGCTTGTGCGGGGTGGTTTCCGTGAGGTTGGAAAGATCCTGCGTCGCTTGCGCGATCTCGCGCTCGCGGGTTTCGATCGCACTACGGAAATCGATGATCCGCTCGTCGATTTTCTCCGCATCGAATGCCATCAACACATCGCCCTTGGCAACGCGCGCGCCGTGCGGGGCGATGCTGGTGATTTCGAACTCAAGCCATGCTTTGGCATCGATGGCGATCTGCTGGAACTCCGCAGGCATGGCGCTGCCGGTGATTTCCTGACGGATCGTGAACGGTTGTGGCTCGACGGTGATCTCCTTGGCTTCATCGGCGAAAATGACCGGGGCGATCAGGAGCGGGAGCAGTGGGAACAGGGTGCGGCTCATGGCGATTCGGGTGCGAATAACCACCATGCAGCCCCGCGGCGCAAGCCCCGGTTCAGGAAAGCATCTCCGCGATCCGCTTTTCGGAAACTTTTGCCACACACGGCACGTCGGGCGCGAACAGCGAAACACACAGTTCCTCCAGCGCCCAGCCGGCCGGCCACAACGATGGATCGTCCGGCGGAGCTTGGGGTCAGTCCCCGCAAGAGAACAATTCCCGCTTGAACTGAAGACCGGGAATGGCGATCAAATTCTCCATAGCCCGCCCCCTGCGCTTCCAATACCCCGGCGCCGTCTATCACGTCATGGCCCGCGGCGACGGCGGCAAGGCGATCTTTGAAACCGACGACGACCGCCTCGTTTTCCTCAAGCGCCTGGAGGAAACATGCACCAGCCACGGCTGGCGGGTTCACGCATGGGTGCTCATGCCCAACCATTTTCACCTGCTGCTCGAAACGCCCCAGCCCAATCTCGTCACCGGCATGAAATGGCTGCTCGGCACCTTCAGCCAGGGCTGGAACCGCGCGCGCGGCCGCCAGGGACACGTCTTTCAGGGCCGCTACAAGTCCGTGCCGGTCAATTCCAGCGATGCCGACCGCTACTACTTCCGGATCGCC
>DATISV010000631.1:0-2715 GCA_035468505.1 Luteolibacter sp.
AACATCAGCAAGCCGGCCATGGCGAGCAGGGAACCCGGATCGGCCCCGAGTTTCGCGCCGATCACCGGCAGCATCGCCGATTGCGAAAAACCGTAGAGCAAACTCAGGCCGAACAGCATGAATGCCGCCGACACTCCACCGAAGAGGAAGTATTTCATCGACGCCTCGGCGCAGCGCGCGGTGCGCGGGAAGCCGACCAGCAGGTAAAGTGAGAGGCTGGCCAGTTCGAGCGCCACGAACAGGAACAGCAGGTGGTTCGTGCCCACCGCCAGCAAGAGCCCGGTAAGCGCGAACAACATCAGCGCATGAAACTCGCCCACGTTGCGCGTTTCGCTCCGCGCCGGCGGCAGCCACACCGCGAGCATACCAAGAGCGAGCGCAAGGCCCTTGCCAACGCGCGCCATCAGATCCACCGCCACCATCGGCGTGCCGGAACCCGCTTGCGCCGGTTCGCGCAGCAATGCCACGAACGCCAGCACGATGCCCGCGGTGGCGATGCCGATGGTCAGCCGCGGCGTTGCCGGGCGACCGCTCTTCGACTCAACTCCCACGGACACGCCGAGCAGCACCAGCGCCGTGAACACAAGCACGGCTTCGGGCAGCAATTGCAACAGCAGGATGGTATAGTTCACGGCCGGTTCAGGATCGATTGAAAGAGGGGCGAGCGCAGACCTTCATCGATGAGCGCGATCCACGGTTTCGGATAGAGGCCGATGGCGATGGAAACCGCCAGCAGCAGGACGATTGCGGAAATTTCCGGCCAGGTGAGCGGCGGGAGTTTCGGCGGAGGCGCGTCGGACGGGCTTCTCTCTGGGAAGAACGCACGGTGCAGCGCGCGCAGCGAGAACGCGCCGGTGAGGATGATGCCGAGCGCCACCAGCACGGTGAGCCACGGCCATTTCTGCCACAGGCCGATGATCACCGAGATCTCCGCGACAAAGCCGCTGAAGCCCGGCAGTCCCATCGAGGCGGCGGTGGCGAGCGTGAAGCCGAGCGCCGCGCCTGGCAGGGTTTTCCATAAATTGAAATCCTTCAGCGCCATCAGGTCACGCGTGTGGGTGCGTTCGTAAACCACGCGCCCGGCGATGCCGAATAGCAGTCCGGCGATGATGCCGTGGGAAATCATCTGCAAGACCGCGCCGCGCAGTCCCCAATGGTTCGCGACGGCGAGACCTAACAGGATGAAACCCATGTGGCTCACCGACGAATAGCCGATCACGAACTTGAGGTCTTTCTGCGTCAACGCGGTGAGCGCGCCATACAGGATGCCGATCACCGCCAACCCCGCGATCACCGGTTTCCATTGCTCGAAGCCTTGTTCGAACAAGGGTATGGCGACTACGAGCGCGCCATAGGCACCGAGTTTCATCACCACCCCGGCGAGCAGCATCGACGCGGCCGTGGGCGCGGCGACGTGACCGGTGGGTGCCCAAGTGTGGAGCGGCCAAACACCCGCCAACACCGCAAAACCGATGAACAACACCGGAAACGCCCCGGCTTGCAGGCCGGCGGAGTAGTCGTCCGACGCCACATGCATCAAATCGAAACTCGTGCCGCCCGCCGCGGCGTAGGCGGTGGCGATGCCCAACAGGATCAACGCGCTAGCGCCGATCGAATACATCGTCAGCTTCATCGCGCCGTATTCCTTGTTGGTGGATCCCCAGATCGCGATGAGCAGGTATTTCGGCAGGATGACGATTTCGTAAAACACGAACAACAGGAAGGCGTCGCGGCTCAGGAACACGCCATAAACGCCGCCAATGATGGTGAGGAACCAGGCGAAGAACGCGCGCGGACGTTTTTCCACGTTCCACGAAAACAACACGCCGGCGATGGCGGTGATTCCTGTTAGAAAGAGCAGCGTCAGCGCGAGCCCGTCGGCCGCGAGATGGAAACGGATGCCGAGTTCCGGCACCCATGGCACGTTGAAGGACCAGACGGCGGCATCCGGGTTGCCGAGACGCGCGAGACATGCACCCCCCGCCGCCAGCGCGCCGACGATGGCCGCCACCAGCGCCACCACCCGCGAGGCCATGGCCATGCGGGCGGGCAGCAGGAGCACCAGCAGCGCTCCGGCGAAGGCGGATATCAATGTCCAGGCAGGTGTCATGGCAGCGGGCGGAGAAGATCGAGGAGTTCGACGATGGCGGGATTGGCAGGCCCTAACAGCAATTGCGGCCACAAGCCCGGCGCGAGGATGAGCAGCATCAGCAGACCGAAGACCCAGCGCTCTTCCTTGGTGAGATCGGTCCATTTCGCGAGCGTCGGCTTGAGCGGTCCCCAGAAGACCTTGCGCATCATGCGCAACAGGAACACGGCGGTGAGCAGCAGGCCGATCACCGACACCGCCGCCGCCGCGGGCGTAAGGGCAAACGCGCCGTTGAACATGAGAAACTCACCGACAAAACCGCTGAGTCCCGGCAACCCGAGCGAAGCGAACACCGCGATGCCGAACAAACCGCAGAACACCGGCGTCTGAGCGCGCAGTCCGCCGAAGTCATTCAACCCGCGCTGGCCGCGGCTGCGGATTTCCAACACCGCGATGCCGAAGAACAAAGCGGACGCGATGATGCCATGGTTGAAGGCTTGCAGAACCGTGCCGGAGATGGCGGACGACATCGCCGTGCGGTCGGCCTGCGAGGCGGCGACCGCCGCCACGGCCAAGGCGCAGTAGCCGAGGTGGTTCACCGAAGAATAGGCGAGCATGCGTTTCAG
>DATISV010000632.1:0-4026 GCA_035468505.1 Luteolibacter sp.
AATGCACCGCGCGGAGTTTCTTTTTATATCCGTGTGGGTGCCGCTCACCGTGATGGTGGCGCTTGGTGACGTCTTGTTCCGGCACCTGCCGGCGTTCGCCGCCGTGCTGCTGCTCGTGCCGGCGGGTTTTCTCACGCTCAACCTGCTGGCGCTGGTGCTCGGCGCGTCCACGCCCTCGCGCCAATGGCGGATGTGGCTTGCGGCCTGCGCCTTGTGGGCGTGGTTTCACCGCGATGCGGCCGCGCCCGTTTCGTGGATCGCAGGGTCGTGGCTGGCGATTCTCTCGCTCAACATTCTGGCATCAATTCCGATTCTGTTAGCAAAACTCATGCCCGGTCGCGGCAACGTCACGGTGACACAACGCCTGGTCTTGCTGGTTATGCTGCATGCGCTCGCGCTGCTCGCCGGTTGGCTGTGGGGCTGGTGGTGGGCGGTCGCGGCCGGCGCGGCCATCGCCGCAGGTTTCTGCTGGTGCGTTCTCAATCCGTCATCGCAATGGCTCGGCCCGGTCCGCCGCCGCAACGACACCGATGAAATCCTCATCACCATCGACGACGGCCCCGACCCGCACGACACTCCGCGGCTGCTGGATCTGTTGGATCGATACCATGTGAAAGCCGTGTTTTTCATGATCGGCGAAAAAGTCGAAAAACATCCCGAACTCGCGCGCGAGGTGCTGCGGCGCGGCCATGAGATCGGCAATCACACGATGACCCATCCGCAGCGCACGTTCTGGTGCGCCGGCCCATGGCGCACCCGCCGCGAGATCGAACAAAGTCAACGGGTAATCAAGCGCGTCACCGGAGTGGAGCCGCGCCGTTTCCGCGCCCCCGTCGGCCATCGCAATCCGTTCACCCATCCGGTGGCGCACGAACTCGGCCTCGAAGTCACCGGTTGGAGCCGCCGCGGATTCGATGCCGTGGAAACCGATGTCCCGCGCATCCTGCGCCGCATTTTAAAAAACCTCGCGCCCGGCGACATCGTGCTCGTCCACGAAGGCACGCCGGTGGCCGGCGAGGTGCTCGAAGCCGTGCTCGCCGCCGCCCGTGACGCGTAAAATCCAGGCGGCGAATCCGTTGATGCGCAGAAATGGCGGGATATCTGGCAGAATATGAACGCAAAAATGCTCGACGTGGCGCAGCATTACTTGTTTCGCTCGCGGAATGCATTTTCAGGCTCCATCCCTCATTCCATGCCACACCGTGAGAGCGCCGCTGGCCGGAGCGTTTCTCGCACTGGCAACCATGGCAACGGCGGTCGCCCAGAACATCACGGCCACCATCACGAATGCTTCCGCGCCGGCCGCCAGCGCCACCTCGCCGCATTTCGTGATCGATTCCGACGCCACCAATCCAAATGCCGGCTACACCCGCGACACGATTCCGGCAGCGGTCGAGGTGCAGTTCAACTGGGTCGGTGGATTCACGTCGGGCACCGAGACCTATCGCGCCACGGTCGAACTCATCGATCCGGTTGGAAATGTCGTCACCCTTTCCACAGGTGGCTCTTCGGCCAGCCAGTCGGTTTCCCTTGCTGCATGGAACACCAGCACCACCCGCACCTTCAACTTGAGTCCCGATCCCGCCGTCGATCTCGGTGCCGGTGAGGAATACAAGTTGCGCTATCGCGTCCAGCGGTGGTCGCAAATCACGCTTGGCGGCAGCACCTTCTTCACATGGCTCACAGCAGCCGGCCCGGTGGACTCCTCGCCGTTCACCGTGATCCATTTTCCGGACCAACCGGAGGACCCTCAGGCCCGCTATCTCCGCGGTTACCTGCGCGGCGCGCCCACATGGGTCAAGCAGCACGCCATCGATACCGCTCTCCTCACGAGCGCCAGATCGTTCCGGGTTTCCATCCCCTACACGCATGCCCGCTACGATGTCGGCGGTGTCACGGAATCCGTCAACACGCGTTTCATCCTGGAAATGGAGGACGATCTCGGCAACCCGGTCCCGCTCCAGAACGACGGCATCGTCAGCGCGAATTTCAGCCGCCCGGCCTTCAACTCCGGAACTCCGAACACGCCCTATCTGATCAGCGGTTCCTTCAACCTCGATTTCCGCTCCGCCGTCCAGCTCGACGCGCGCAACCGCACCTACAAGCTGCGCGTCCGCTTCGAGCATCTCGAAATCCCCGCCACCAACAGTTATATCGACGGCGGCACTTCTCCTGATGGCTCGTTTGCGCAACTCCTGCACTTCAACGGCAACCTGCGCTTCGGCCCGGAGGTCGGCGGGCTGATGACGAATTTTTCGTTCATCTCGAACACCCCGACGCCGGGCACTGCCGGTCCGGATTACGTGAACACCACGCTCAACGTCACATTCGGAACCGTTCCCGGTTTTCCCGACTATATATTCGGCGATGGCTCGCCGCTCGGCGTGCGGCTCATGGTCAACGGCGACTCGATCGTCACCTCCGGCAGCCAGCCGCTCACCGTTGCCGGCGGGGGGAATGTCGAGACGGATTTCAACGGCCTGACAGTGGCTTACCCGTCCGTCTCTCTGACCAGCTCGGGTCCGGTCGCCGGCTCGGCGGTGGTGTGGCTGCCGCAGGGGCTTTCCTACGCGCCCAGCCGCTCCAGCGCGGCCGGGCGCTACGAATCCGAAATTTCCTTCGGCGGCCCCATCACGCTCGACGGCCAGTTTCAGCACGGTGGAAACCTCTCGCAGGCCCTGCCCGCGGACGCCTGGGTCTTCGACGAGTCGCGGCCGCTGCTCTATCAGGTTTCCAATTGCGTCCTCTTCCAGGATGGCGAGCTGGAATTCACTGCCGCCGATGCCGAATGGGCGCACCAACAGGCATTTGATCAACTGGCGGCGCAACAGGCGGGCGGACTGCATGAAACGCCGGATATGGCCACCCGCTTCAGCAACGACGGCTACCTGCGTTTCGCCGCGATGAATCCCGGTGCCAAAGCCCGCTTCGCCGCCGCCGCCGACGCCACCAACCGCTGCGTCTTCGCCGACCTCACGGTCGATCCGGGCGATTTCACCACCCACTTTCCCGTCGGAACCCCCGTCGAGTGGAACAACCCCGGAGAAATCCAGATCCGCGACGGCCTGATCGAGCCCGGCAGCAAGCTCGGAAATGCCGGCACGCTGGCGGTGGCCTTCGACGGAAGCTGCCCCGACGACCCCTGCGGACCGGCCGGCGGCGCGGTCGCCAGCCTGAACCTCACCCCGCTCGCCAGCGATCTATTCCTCACACCCGACGGCGGTCTGCAAACGCCGGGGGCCATCACCCCGGCCGAACTTTTCTGGGGCATCCGGGGCGACCTCAGCTTCACCCATCGCACCGATCTCTTCGAAACCGCCCATTTCCTCGCCGGCGGCAACCAGATCTACGACGAACTCAACCCCGTTGCCGCGAGCGGTCCCCAACAGGATGTCGCCGGCGACCTCGCCCCGGGGGTGATCACGCTCGCCGGCTTCGATCCCGACAATCCAAACCTGCCCGTTTACGCCGGCACCCCGGACTATCAGGTTGGCACCGGTGTCTGGCCCGGCGCCACCGTCGTCGTGGAAAACTCGGGCCATATCGGAGCCTCGCGCATTGCCGACCAGGTTTCGGAATACGCCTATTTCCTGCAACAGGAGGCCAGCAAATACTACGTTCGCCGTAGTGGTGTGTCAGGCCGCCATGTCGCGGAGGAGAAATCGTTCGATGCCAGCATCGTCCTCTACGGATACCAGTTCGAGCTGACCCGCTTCCAGCTCACGTTCCTGTCCAATGAAAACGAGCGCTCATGGATCAACGGCATCGTGGCCGTGCCCAACCCGTCCAACTTCGTCCAGGCCTTCCGCGAGCTGCGGCTCTCGTGTGTCGGCGCGCTGGAAAGCGCCGAGATCGATCCCGACGACGCCGGCGCGAAACCGCTCGCCTATTGGAACGGCTCGTTCACCCCGCTGGCGATGCGCTTCGCGCCGGAGGCCGGGGCCGGCTGTTACGACGACCGCTTCCTCACCCTCGGGTTGATCAGCGGCGCGGCCAATATCGATTCGCCGCTGGCCGGCACCCTCG
>DATISV010000633.1:0-7356 GCA_035468505.1 Luteolibacter sp.
CACATGATTCCGAGGCCACTGCCTTTGCGACGCAGAACGAAATCCGCTAATGTTCTTTCCTTCTCCAAACCATCCCTCCTTGATTTTCAAAATGCATTTCAGAATGCCCTTCACTTTACCGCCCTTGTTGGCACTTGCCGCCTTGGCGTTTGGAATATGGAGCGGGCGCTCCCTACGCGCCACGCCGACGAAACCGCTACACAGCGGGGAGCATCTCTTGCCGTCAACACGCCCACGAGAGCGGGAGAACGATTTTGCCACGGAACTCGGTTTGTCGGATAGGAATCGAGTCGGTTTGGATACTCGGGGGTTCCTGGTGGTTCCACCCGAGGCGTTTCGTAAGATTCGTGTCACCCTGCTCGACGGGACATCCCTGAATCATGAGGAATGCCGAATGCTCGGCCTAAGCCGCCACCAGATTCAGGCATTGGAGGATTTGGTCCGGGAATCTGTCATACGTTGGCGAGAGAGGGAGAAGGCTACGATGAAAACCATCCCTACAGGCGGGCCAGACACCCTGATCCATATCCCTGTCGCCGGGCGGGACGAGGCCGAGAAAGAATATCAGGATCTTCACGAGAGAATCCTACAGATCTCCGGGGATGAGCTGGGACCGCTGTTACAATATCGCCTTACCGACGGCTACAGCCCGTCGCGGTATTCAAACTCGGGCACCGGCCTTCTGAATGTTCTCACCGCAGGTTATGGGGCTTTGGATCGCTTCGTCCGGATAAGGCCACTGCCGGACGGCTCCCATGCCTACGAGGTCATGGACTTTTTGCCGAAGCATTTGGAAGGGATCGAGGTCGATGAGGCGTCGTTCGAAAAATTGGCAAGCTCCGGGAATTACGAGGGGCGCAAGATTTCGAATACCACCACCGAGCCGGAACAGGTTTCCCATCTGCTACAGGCCCCTTGAAGTGAATCCTACCATGCGCATCCATCGAACCGTAGTTATCACCTTCTCATCCTTCGTCATGGGTGTCGGGCTTGGATATTGGGCTTTACCCGTGGATGCAGAGGTCGATTCCTCCGCCATCCACCAGCCGCATCGCCGCACAATTCGCGGAACGCAGGCGCGTGCAAACACTTCGCCCCACCGGCCTACCCGATCATCGCGCCACCGGGACTCCACGCCTTCGATCAAGACGGATCGCAGCGGAAACCTGCTCCTGCCGGCCTCGATGGCGGATCGTATCCAGTGCATGTTGTTGAACGGCACAAAGGCGAACCGTTCGGATTTGCGGCTGATTGGACTGAGCGACGGGCAGATCGACCAAGTCCAACAGATCATGGAAGAAACCATCCAGCGCTGCTTTGATCGGGAAAGATCGGTGATGATCGAATTCACCACCAGCGACGATGAATTGGTAAAATTGATCCCAGGCAACCCCGCCGCCGCGGCAGCGGAAAAGCAGTGGCTGATCGATGCCGTCCGCCTGGCGGGTGCAACCAATGCGGAGCTATTGGAAAAGCGTCTGATTGAAGAGATCGGCTACATCACCATGGGATTCGGTGCCACAGATTCCTACTTCCGGGTATCACGTGTGGAAGATGGTTCGGAGAACTCCGAAAATCGACTCTCGTTCGAGCGAATCCAGCTTTACCTACAGCCTGGCGAGACTTCCCCCGCCCCAGGCAGCAGCTTCATGGACTACCAGAAGAGTTACAAATTCCATTCGTCCAATCGTTTTGGAGGGAAAAACCCTCCGGATTATACCCTACACCTGCTGCAAGACGGGCAGTGGAAACATTTGTTAGAGACCCGAATTACTTCTGAATAATGATCAAAAACCTGTGCATGATATTTTCAATGTTATCGCTGAACGCGCCTCTTTTCGGACAACATCCGAATCCCGATCGGACTTTCACCCGGATGTCGGACAACAAGACGGTCGTCGCCCGCATAGTCTCTTACGATGGCAAGAAGGTCATCCTCAAGGTCAAGGGCAGCAAGGAATTCACCTTCGATCCTGGGATTTTCATAGACACCGATCAGAAGCATCTCGATGACTGGCTTCTCACCAGCCGCGGCCTGCCCGCCCGCAGCGACTTGGATACGAGGATCAAACCAGGCGCTTCTTTTCGCGTCGAAATGCCGGGGCTTGCACCCACGTTCTTGAAGCAACCGGCAGGATTCACCATTTCAATCCCACCGGATTACAGCTACCCGAATCCGGTGCCTTTACTGGTGTTCCTGAACGGCGGAAGCGGTAACGAGAGTCTCGACGCGGCGAAATCGATAACCGAAGGCAAATCATACGTCCTGGTTTCTCTTCCGTTCAGCTCCGAGATAAAGAAGGACGGTCCTTTGGGGCAATCGAAGAAAAACATGGAGTTGATCGAAGCCTACCACGAGGCGATGTTGAAGGAGCTTCAGACTCTGGTTCCCAATCTTTCGGAAACACACCGTATTCTCGCGGGAAGCAGCAACGGCGCGCATATCATCGGAGCCGCCATAGCCTTGGACTGGGACTGCTATCTAGATTTTTTCCGGGGTTTTGTCCTCTGGGAGGGCGGAGGATCCATTTCCAGGGATTTCAAAGCCGCCAAGGGAAAGGGTTACTGCAGTTGGGTCGGTTGGGGTGGCAAAAGCGAGTTCAAGGATTTCACCATTGGCGTTGCTAAAGCGATGGATGACAGCCGCATGAATATCACCAAAGAGGAGATCGGCTCCGCAGGCCATGGCATGAACAAAGACGCTCAGCTGGCTGTAGGGAAGTGGCTGTCCGAAGTCGCCGAACCTGCTTTCGTACGAATATCAGAGAATAATTGACGCGACTGTTGACGAAGGTTCAACGATCTCGATATTTCGATCCCGGTTCCCTTCCGGGCTTCTTTGGGGAAACCCATGTGGAAGGTCTTTACGGAGAAAACTTCGTGAAAGGTATTGCCGAAGAAGTGGCGGCGACAAGGCGGCGGCGGGGATGTTGTGGTGTGTGCGGGGTCTGCCGGTAGAGTCACGCAAACAACTTCCGGTCCAGCGACCTGTATTGGATGGCTTCAAGAATGTCTGGCGGGCGGATGCTTTCGGCTCCTGCCAGATCGGCCATGGTGCGGGCCACTTTCAAAATCCGGTCGTGGGCGCGGGCGGAGAAGTTCATTTCCTCCATCGCGTGTTCGAGGTAGCCGCGGCTTTCGGAGTCGAGCTTGCAATGCTCCTTCATCTGGCGCGGACCCATCGCCGAGTTGGTGCGGTTGGGGGCCTTGCGGAACCGCTCGTGCTGGATGCGCCGCGCCTCGATCACCCGCGCGCGGATGGTCTCGGATTTCTCGCCGGTGGCCGTGTCGTTGGAAAGCTCGCGGAAATCGACGAGCGGCACCTCGATGTGGAGGTCAATACGGTCTAACAGCGGTCCCGAGATCCGCTGGCGGTATTGCTCGATCTGGCGGGAAGTGCAGCGGCACTGGCGCTTCGTGTCGCCATAGAATCCGCACGGACATGGGTTCATCGCGGCGACCAGCATGAAGCGCGCGGGAAAGGTCAGCGAACCGGCGGCGCGGGAAATGGTGACCTCGCCGTCCTCCAGCGGTTGGCGCATCACTTCAAGCGTGGAGCGGCGGAACTCCGGCAGTTCGTCGAGAAACAACACGCCATGATGCGCCAGCGAGACTTCGCCCGGGCCGGGATTGGTGCCGCCGCCCAGCAGACCGGCATCGGAAATCGTGTGGTGTGGCGGGCGGAACGGCCGGGTGGTTAGAAACGCGCGCTTGGGATCGAGCAGGCCGCTGATCGAGTGGATCTTGGTGGTTTCGATCGCCTCCTCCTCGCTCATGTCCGGCATGATGGTGGGGATGCGCTTGGCGAGCATCGATTTCCCGGTGCCGGGCGGACCGACCATCAGCAGGTTGTGATTCCCGGCCGCGGCCACTTCGAGCGCGCGCTTGACCATGTGCTGGCCTTTCACTTCATCGAAATCGACCTCATAACTCCGGTGCGATTCGAAGAACGCGCGGCGGTCGAGTCGAAAGGGCGTGATGGAAATCTCGTCTTCAAGGAAATCCCACGCGTCCTTGAGGCAGCGGATCGGATAGACATCGATGCCGTCGATCACCGCCGCCTCCGGCGCGTTCGCTTCGGGCACCAGCAATCGTTTCCTGCCGCGGCGCTTGGCTTCCGACGCGATTGACAACACGCCCTTCACCGGCCTGACCGCGCCGTCGAGGCCGAGTTCGCCGACCACGCAGCAGTCGTCGGCGTTGAACGCCTTGGTCCGGCAGGCGGCGACCATCGCCAGCGCGATCGGCAGGTCGAACGACGGACCTTCCTTTTTCAGATCCGCGGGCGCGAGGTTCACGGTTTTCACTCCGTCATCGAGAAACAATGCGGACGCGCCGATGGCGGAGGTCACCCGCTGCGACGACTCGCGCACCGCGGCATCCGGCAAGCCGACGATGATGACCGCCGGCTTGTCCGCGCCGCGGGCGTTGACCTCCACCTCGACCTCCTGGGCCTCGACTCCCCGCAGCGCGGCTGAAAACAGGCGTGTAATCATGCGAACAGCACGATGCGGAAACAAGGCGCGCGCTGGCAAGACGAAAATCACCGGCCCTCTAACAGGCCACAATCCCCTCCCCCATCTCGCGCTTGAGGCGGAGCTGGCCGCAGGCGGCATCGATGTCGTGGCCTTTTTCGAGGCGCAGGGTGGCGGTGACACCGGCTTTCACGAGCACCTCGCGGAAGGCGCGGCAGCGGGTGTCGGACGGACGTTTCCAATCGAGTCCCTGCACGGTGTTGTAGGGGATGAGGTTCACCTTGGCATGCAGGCGGCGCGCGTGGCGGGCGAGGGTGGCCGCTTGCTCCAGCGAGTCGTTCACGCCATCTATCAGAATGTATTCGAGCGTGAGTTTCTGTTTTTTCCGCTGGTTCCAGAAATCGAGCGCCGCGAACAACTCGGCGAGCGGCCACTTGCGGTTGATCGGCATGATTTGTTGGCGGACCTCGTCGGTGGCGCCGTGCAATGAAATGGCGAGCCGGAACTGTTGCGGGTGCTCGGCGAGCCGGCGGATTTGCGGGACGAGTCCGGAGGTGGAAACCGTCAGATGGCGCGCGCCGAGATGCAGCGTTTCCTTGCCGGTGATGAGCGCGATGGCGTCCAACAGACTATCAAGATTCGCCAGTGGCTCGCCCATGCCCATGAAAACGAGGTTGTCCACGCGTTCGCCGGAGAGTTGCTCCGCGGCGATGACCTGTCCGGCGATTTCCGCGGCATCGAGATTGCGTGTGAAACCCGCGAGTCCCGAGGCGCAGAACTTGCAGCCATAGGCGCATCCGACCTGCGAAGAGACGCAGAGTGTGTGGCGGTCTGACTTCTCGCCATAGAGCGCCGGATTCGCCGGGATCAGCACGCTTTCGACATAGCGGCCGTCGTGCAGGCGGAATAAAAACTTCCGCGTCGTGTCGGCGGATCCCTGGGTGGTCGTGTGCTCGAGCGCGCCCACGCGGAACGACGCGGCGAGTTTCTCGCGCAGCGCCGCGGGCAGGTTGCTCATCGCATCGAATGAAGCCGCCTTTTTTTTCCAAACCCACTCCAGAATCTGGACCGACCGGAACGACGGCTCGCCCGCCGCCGCCAGCCAATCGGCCAGCGCGCCGGGAGAGATGCCGGTAAGCGCGGGAAGAATCATGAAACCCATGCGTCGGGGAAAATGCCCGCCGCCCGGAGAGTTGAACCCCCGCGTCCTTGCGGCTCAACCCATTTCATGCCGGCATGATGGAAATCGTCATACATTGGTCTTGCTTACCGCGGCATGGAGTGAGAATGTCAATTGTCTCAAAAAAACAATACCGCCATGAAAGAAGTCATAGAAGCGTGGCGCCGTGTCGATCGTGACAAGCTCGCCATGGCAATGAGCGTGATTCCTGGTCTCGGGCATCTCTACAAGCACCACTACCTCGCCGGTTTCGGCATCCTCACGATCGGCAACGTGCTGATCGGATTCGTCTCCGTCCTGATGGCTCTGGGTACCCTCGGGTTGTCCATGATCCTGGTGCCGGCCGCCTGGGTGGCGGGCGTCGCCTACTCCGCCTTCAAGGCCTCCGACGAGCACGGCCACCACCCGTGGCTGCACGTTTGGAATTACCATTGGGTGGACTGGATTCACCGCTTCAGGAAAGCCTGACAAATCCGTTCCAGCGATCCGCGGACCAGATGCGCCCGCGGCCGCCACGGCAGGGACCGCGCGATTTTTCCGCCGCGCGCGTGGTTCCGGCAGCCGCCTCCCCCAATCGCGCGGAATCACCGCCATGAAAAAACTCATCATTGCCGCCAACCTCGGAAATCTCAGGATCCTCAGACACCTCCCGGCCGGCGAGGACCCCATCGAACAGGAACACCTTGCCGAGGAACCCGGCGAATCCGGCAAGGAACACGTCAAATCCATCCAGGAAACCGTCACCGATCAATCCGGCCGTTTCGCGCGCGGATCCGCACAAGGATTCGAAACCGGCATGTCTCATGGCGAGGAACACAACCTCAAGTCCGAGATCGAGCGCGCGGCGCTGAAGAAAATCGTCGCGCGCATCGAATGCGCGCTATCCTCCGAGGTGAATCCGCCGTGGGTGCTCGCGGCTCCCAAGCCGATCCTGCCGCGCATGAAACGCGCCCTCAATCCGGCCGCCCGCGACTCGTTACTCTCCACCGTCGGTGCCGACCTCACCCGCACGCCGCTGCACGATCTCGAAAAGCGTTTCCTGCAATCGCCATCGTGACTCGCAACCATCATCCGTCATGAACGCGGAGGAAAAACTCCACGAGCCGTGGCTCGTCGCCGCCTGGCCGGGCATGGGCGGAGTGGCCATCACCGCCGGATACTACCTGATGGCGAAACTCGGCATGCACCTGCACATGGAATTTCCCGCCGCCGAATATTTCGAGAACACCCAGGTCGATATCAAGGACGGCCTCATCGTCACCCCGCGCCTGCCGCGCAGCCGGCTGTTCCTGTGGAACGATCCCCATGAAAAACACGACCTGATCGTGTTCATCGGCGAGGCCCAGCCGCCCGCGCGCGGCGGCGCATTCTGCCGCAATCTCATCGAGCAGGCGAAAATCCTCCGCGTGCGGCGCGTTTTCACCTTTGCCGCCATGGCCACCGCGATGCGGCCCAAGGATGATTCCCGTGTCTTCGGGGCCGCCATCGACCGGAAAACCCTCGCCGAGTTCACGGAACTCGACGTGGACATTCTGGAAAACGGCAGCATCAGCGGGCTCAATGGCGTGCTCCTCGGCATGGATGCGGCAAGCGGGCTTCCCGGTGGCTGCCTGCTTGGGGAGATCCCGCATTTGTTCTCACAGATACCTTTTCCCAAAGGCTCGCTGGCCGTGCTGGAGACCTTCACCACAATGACCGGCA
>DATISV010000634.1:0-1694 GCA_035468505.1 Luteolibacter sp.
GCCGAACACATCCAGCACGCGCTCGCGGAAAATCTGCGGGCTCACCAGCCAGCGTCGCGCCGGGGGGAAGGCGGCGGCTTGGATTTCTCCGCTGAACAACATGTCGTGATCGACGGCGTTGCCGTAATCCGGGTAGCGGAGCTTCTCCTCCAGCTTCGATGCCTTGTGGTGGTTGAGTTCACCGGCCAGCCACGCGAGCAGTTCCTCGCGCTCGTCCGCCGACGGCTGCCTTTTGTTCCGTGGCGGCATCTGTTGGAAATACACCTGCTCCCGCATCCGGTTGAGCGTTTCGAGCCGCGCGTCGAGCGGAAGTTCCTCCAGATTGTCCAAACGCAGGTCGCCCTTTTCCGTGCCGTCCTCGTGGCATGACTGGCAGCGGTCTTCGAGGATCACGGCGATTTCATCCGCCACCTGGAAATTGGCCGGTTCGGCATGCGCCGTCGCGTAAATCAAGGCTCCCGCGCCGAGGACGAACAACCGATGGGAGTAGAGGAATATGGAAGCCATGAAGCGTGCGCCGCTGCGGGCACAAGCCCCGGATACTCCACGGCCGCGATGTTTGTTTCATCGTTTTTCCGCAGCGGGTGCCGGCGGGCGGCCCGGGGCGGAACGGTCATTCGTCTTCCATGAATTCGTTGTGGCCGTCCTTCCTGAGCTGCTTGAGCGAGGATACGAGTTCGTCCACCTTCGCTTGGTCGCCTTTCAGGAATGCCTGCTCGACTTCGCAGAGAAGGACGTAGAGTTGTCCCAGCCGGTGGCGATACGAGGCCGAAGCCATGTCGCGGGCCGCGCCTTCGGGCATTTTGGCGACGATCCCGGGGACTTCGTCCAGCGCCTTGGCCACCGCCGACTGGGCTTCGCGGGCGAGAGCCGCACCCTTGGCGTGGTCGTCGGTCCTGCTGAATGCCCGGTAGGCGTCGTTGAGTTCCTCCCTCAGGCCGATGAGCTTGGAGTCTCCGTCGGCGAGGGCGGTGGCGGCCAGAAACGGAGCGAGAACGAGAAGGATGCAGGTTGTGCGGATCATGATGCGCGCGAATCGAGCACAGCCCGGCACGGCTGGCCAATGGAAATGCGCCGGGAAGGCTGATTTCCTGCCCATGTCACGCGTGCTCCCGCTCCCACGCGATCTCCTCGTCGGTGAAATAACGCACCCGCACCTTCTTGAACTCCTTGGTCGAGTAGAGCGCGTGGCGGTCGCTGATGCCGGTGGCTTCAGCGATGGCGGCGAGCGTTTGCTCGCATTCCTCCTCGCTCTTGCCGTGGACCATGGTGAAGAGGTTGTAGGGCCAGTCGGGATAACTCGGCCGTTGATAGCAATGACTCACGGCGCGGAAGCCGGCCATGGTTTCGCCCAGCTTGCGCAACGCCGCGGGATCGTCCTGCGGGCCGGCCCACACGCCCATCGCATTGGCGCCGAAGCCGGCCTTGCGGTGGTGCAGCACCGCGGCGAAACGCCGCATCCGGCCGTTTGTTAGAAACGCGTCGTGCATGGCGGCGGCTTCCTCGAATGACATGCCGAGTTCGTCGGCCACGGCGACGAACGGCTCGGGCACCAGTGCGAGGTCGCGCTGCATGAGTTTCACAAAGGCGATTTCCTTCGCGGAAAGCGGGCGGGTTTCCGAGCGGTTCGCCTCGGTGTAGGCGGGCTTGCTCTGGTCGTCCGGCCGCGACGAGCCTTCGACATCGAAGCGCAC
>DATISV010000635.1:0-1849 GCA_035468505.1 Luteolibacter sp.
GAACCGCAGAACCTCGGCTACTATGAGGGTAATGACATGGAGGAACGGGTGATCCTCCAGAAATGACGTAGAGCCCAACAAGTCGGCACATCCAACGGCGGGCAACGTCCTTCTTTGAATTCGGGCTTCCCTCCCCGCCGTGAATGGCCTATACGTTCGGCAGAAAACAAATTTTGCGAATGATTCACAAAAAACAGCATGCCTGCAAGGCATTTCCTGAGGTGGCCGATGCATTGATCACAGAGATCGAGACCGGTGCCTGGTCAGAACTCCGCCCCTCGCTGAACTCAGTTCCCGTAGAACAGTGGGACGAGATAATTCGCGAGTTCGCTCGGCGTTGTCCTGGAATGACGAGAGATGACTACGTCCAGGCGCTGAGGCGGAGCCAATTCAAAAATAGATGACTTTGCCCGAGAAAGGTAGGTAGTGAGGGCAAGCATTCGGGTCAGGTCTCGCATTTCAACAAAATCGCCCAACAAGCCGCCCCGCATCCCTCCGCATGCGGCCGGAAACGGGACCTGATGTCCGTTCCGGATTCTTGACAGGCAAGATTTATTAAGGAAACTGCCAGCCTTGTTTTCCATGTATCCGGTCAGGCTCGCCGCAATCGTAACGCTGATGGTTTCCGCCACGATGCGCGGGCAGATCGACGACAACGCCAACGGCCTGAGCGATGTTTGGGAAGCCGCGCATCCCGCCGGGCTGATTCCGGATGCGGATGACGATGGCGACGGTTTCAAAAACCGCGAGGAAGCCGCCGCCGGCACCGATCCGCGCGATCCGCGTAGTTTTCCACACATCCGCGAACTCACGCTCGATTCACCCGGCCGTTTCACGAAAACCTGGCCGACCGTCGCCGGTGTCCGTTATCAGCCGATGGTTTCAGGCGACATGACCGCATGGAGTCCCGTCGGCCCGCCGGTGATCGGAACGGGCGAGGAACACCAGCAGGTGCTGGATGCGACATCGGTCGTTTCATCCGGCTCGATCCGCCGCACGCGCTGGGCCACCACCGGCTGGAGTTTGAGTCCCGTGAAAAGTTACGCGGCATCGGCGACTCCGCCCGCACCATTGATCGACGACACGCTCACACGCCTCGAAACGCTGCAAAGCAGTCCCGATCTGGAAAACTACGGCCAGTGGCTGCGCGGCTGGATCGTCGCGCCGGAAACGGGGACTTATACCTTCTGGATTGCCAGCGACGACGGCTCGGAGTTCTGGCTTTCCAACGACAAGAATCCCGCCGGCAAAACGCTGCGTTGCGCGGTGAGCGGCTGGACGAACACCGGCGAATGGACGAAATACCCGGGCCAGCGCTCCGCCCCGATCCAACTCAACGCCGGGCAAACCCATTACTTCGAAATTTTCCATATCGAAGGCGGCGGTGGCGATCATCTTGCCGTGGCATGGACCCGCCCGGGAATGGCGGAGGGCACCCGGGAAATCATCGCCGGCAACGCGCTCGCCTCGTCCGGCGACACGCTCGGCGAATTGATGAGCGGCGGCGAACGTCTGTTCTTCCGCCTCGGCATCCAACACACCGACTCCGACGGCGATGGCGTCAGCGATTACGAGGAACATTTGTTAGGACTCAATCCGCTGGTGGCGACCACCACCCCGCGCGTGGCGGATGCGGAAACGGCGCGGCGCACGCTGGCCAGCCCCAGCGTGGTCACGCTCGGGGTCGCCATTCCCCGCGCTTACGAGGAAGGCACCCGTGCGGCGCGTTTCATGGCCTTCCGCTCGGGCGGCATCGGGCCGCTCACCGTGCCTTATGCGGTCTCCGGCACTGCCACAACTGGCGCGGATTTCCAACCGCTTCCCGGCGAGGTTCATTTTCCACCGGGAG
>DATISV010000636.1:0-2597 GCA_035468505.1 Luteolibacter sp.
CACCAACTTCCGCATTCTCACCGAGCTGGCGGAGATCGAGGACGACGAGCAACTCGCCGCCTGGCTGCGCAAGGCCTTCGACCACTTGTTTTCCACCATCCAGCGGCAGCTTGATTTCACGCCGCCGCTGCTCATCGGCAAGGCACTGGATTTCATGCGAACCAATCTTCACCGTGATATCACTCGCGATGAAACGGCGCAGCACGCCGGCATTTCTCCAAGTCATTTCTCGCACCTGCTCAAGGAGCGCACCGGCCGCTCGTTCACCGAACTGCTGCGCCAGTGCCGCGTGGACCTCGCCTGCGAACTACTGCTCCACACCGAGGAAACCCTCGCCGCCATCGCCGACCGCTGCGGCTTCTGCGACCAGAGTTATTTCACCCGCGTCTTCCGCGACGTGAAGGGCATAACGCCCGGGCAGTTCCGCGAGCGGGCGGGGAAGTAATCTTTCATCCACGATCTGCCACACTGCGTGCCATGGCCTTAATGTGAGCGGGCGTGGTGCCGCAGCAACCGCCGACGATGTGTGCGCCCGCGTCCATCAGGCGCTCGGCCGTCGCCGCCATTTGCTCCGGCGTCGCGAGATATAAAGTCCGGCCATCGACTTGTTGCGGCGCGCCGGCGTTCGGCTGGATGATCACCCGCGCGTCGCCCGCCGCCGCGGCGATTTCCCGGCACAGGGAAACGTAGTCATCGAGATCGAGCGCGGAGCCGCAGTTTGCGCCGACGATTTTCGCCCCGGCATCCAACGCGCGGCGGACGGCCTCGTCCACGGTGGTGCCCATCATCGTGCGGAATCCGCCGTTGGCGGTTTTTTGGAAGGCATAGGTGGCGACTACAGGGATGTCCGGGTTGCAGGAAAGCGCGGCCTCAATACCGCAAACCATTTCCGCGGGATCGCTCATGGTTTCCACCAGCACGGCATCCGCACCTCCATCCAACAAGGCATCGATCTGTTCGCGGAAGGCGTCGCGCACCTCGTCCTCGGTGAGGTCGCCGACCGGTTCCAGGAAATCCCCGCACGGTCCCACGTCGCCGAGCACCCAGGCTTCGTCGCCCGCCGCGGCGCGTGCCACGCGGGCGGCGGCGAGGTTGAGTTCGCGGACGTCGGAACCGCGTCCGTGACCGTCGAGCACGAAACGAGAGCCGCCGAAGGAATTGGTGGTGATCAGGCGCGACCCGGCCGCGCGATAAGCCTCGTGGATGGCCATCACGTCGTCCGGGCGGTCGATGTTCCATGCCATGCCGCAGGCCCCGCTGGTCATGCCGCGGGCCATTAGCAAGGTGCCCATCGCGCCGTCGCCGCAGACCGCGCGCGCCGCGAGTTCCTCCATCAGGTTTTTCGCATTCATCGCGCCCCTTGAACATGCCGCCGCCAGTCGAGACAAGCCGTGATGCCGGGGATCGCACGAGATCACCAAACAATCGCACGGAAGCACAAGAAAGCGCCGGTTTCCCCGGAATAGCATTATGCCGCAGCGCCGGGATTGTCCAACGGCCGACCAATCAGCCCATGAAAGCCATGACATCCCGCGAGCGCGTGCGCGCCGCCATCGATCATCATCAACCCGATCGGGTGCCGGTCGATTTCGGTAGCACGTTCATCACCGGCATTCATTGCAGCGTGGTCGCCGCGCTGCGCGATCATTATGGACTCGAGAAGCGGCCGGTGAGGGTCTGCGAGCCCTATCAGATGCTCGGCATGGTGGAGGACGACCTGCTCGATGCCATGGGAGCGGACGTGGTGAGCATTTTCCCGCGTTACACGATTTTCGGATTTCCCAACGAGAACTGGAAAATGTGGCGCGCGCCGTGGGGTCAGGAGTTATTGGTTTCCGGGCATTTCAAGACCTTCGAAAACGACAAGGGCACTTTCATTTATCCGAAAGGCGACACCACCGCGCCGCCCAGCGGGCACATGCCGAAATCCGGTTATTTCTTCGACACCATCATCCGCCAGGAACCCATCGACGAGGACAATCTGAATCCCGACGACAATCTGGAGGAGTTCAAGTTGATGAGTGACGAAGACCTCGCCTACTGGCGCGCGGAGGCCGACCGCCTTCGCGGCACCGACCGCGCCGTGATCACCCACCTCAACGGCACCTGCCTCGGCGACATCGCGCTCGTTCCCGCTCCCTTCCTCACTCATCCCAAAGGCATCCGCGATATTGCGGAATGGTATATGGCAACAGCGGTGAATCAGGATTACGTGGACGAGGTGTTCCGGCGGCAAAGCGACATCGCCTTGCAAAACCTCGCGCTGCTCAAGGACGCGGTGGGCGATGTGCTCGACGTGGTGGTCGTCTGCGGGACCGACTTCGGCACGCAGGAATCGAGTTTCTGCTCCACCGGCACCTTCGATCACCTGTGGCTGCCGCACTACAGGAAAATGAACGATTGGATCCACGCGAATACCGATTGGAAAACCTTCAAGCATTCGTGCGGCGCGGTGGAGGAGTTCATTCCGCACTTCGTGGAGGCCGGATTCGACATCCTCAACCCGGTGCAATGCTCGGCGCGCGGCATGTCCGAAGAAATCCTCAAGGAACGCCACGGCGACCGCATCACCTTCTGGGGTGGGGGAGTGAACACCC
>DATISV010000637.1:0-2596 GCA_035468505.1 Luteolibacter sp.
GAGCTGCTGGACGGTTTTCTCAAGGTTGATGATGTAGATGCCGCCTTTGTCCTTCATGAGGAAGGGCTTCATGCGCGGATTCCATTTTTTGGTCTGGTGGCCGTAATGGACGCCGGCGTCCACCATTTCATTGATGAGTTCGTTGATCATGGATTCTGGGGTTTCCCGCCTTGAATCAGGTCGGGCGATTCTTGAAGACCCGCCGCGTGTGGCATTCCCCTCGGATCTTCCTTGGTGCTTTGACGGCGTGAAAGGGGACGCGCGGAGTAGGGAAAGCGCCGCGGCTTGGCAAGGGGAAATTGACTCCGCGCGCGCTCCGGAACTTGCGGGCGGGGTGGTTCCACGGCACCTTGGACGCATGTCCACTCCCCGCGGCGACACCCACAGCAAGACGATCGGCTATCTGCTCTGGCTGTTCGGATTCACCGGCTCGCACCGGTTTTACTATGGCAAGCCGGTGACCGGGGCGATCTGGTTTTTCACGCTCGGGCTGCTGGGCATCGGCTGGCTGATCGACCTGTTCCTGATCCCGGGCATGGACCGTCGCGCGGACCTGCGGTTCCGCGCCGGGCGCTACGATTATTCGCTGGCGTGGATCCTGCAGACCTTTCTCGGCGTGTTCGGCCTGCACCGGTTTTATCTCGGAAAAATCGTCACCGGCCTGATCTGGCTGGTGACCGCCGGCGTGCTGGGCATCGGCTGGCTGTACGATTTCTGCACCCTCAACCGACAGGTGGACGAGCGGAACCGGGAGACCTCCATGTAAAAAAACGCGCGATACTCAGACACCGAGCATGTCCTCGATTTCCTTCCTTGTGAGGTAGCGGTCGCCGTTCTTGTTGGCTTCCTCGAATTTCTTCGCACCTGCCTCCTTGTCGGTCTCGCCGGAGAGGAACTCGTCGAGGGTGAGCGAGCCGTCGTTGTTGCCATCGCGGGGTTTGAGGAATTCCTCGATGGCGTCGCGCTTGGCGGCCCGTTCCTTGCGTTTGTTCTCCCGTTCCTGCTTTCTCTTCTGGGCTTCCTTGTTGTTGTTCCCTTTCGCTTCAACTGGAGTGATCAGGCAGAACGAGAAGGCGAGCAGGCCGAGGATGGTGATGGGTTTCATGGTGTTTTTTTTTTGATAAGCGCGACGGGTGTGGCGTTGGCCGCAACCGATTGCGATGCCAAATTCATGCGGCCGGACACGGCATCAAGCGCAAAAATCGCTTTCACCGGATTTTGCAAAGGATTCGAAATAACTCCGCCATTCCCGCGTATCCCGGGCGATGAAACACACACTGCTGATCCTCACCTCACTCGTCCCCTCCCTGCTCCTCGGCGCGGAAACCTTTTCGCTTTTCAACGGCAGGAACCTCGATGGTTGGACGATGGACATCCCGGCCCGCGACAATCTCCCCGCCGCGGACGACATCCCGATCAAGGACGGCGTGATGACCATCGATACCCGAAAGGTGGAGTGGTGGAACGCCGCGCCGGTGAGTTTCATCGTGCGCGACGGCCTGCTCGTCAGCCTCGGCAAGCCCGGCGGACACCTCGTCACCAAGGAGGACTTTTCCAACTACAAGCTGGTGGTGGAATACCGCTTCCCGAAAAAGCCCGGCAACTGCGGCGTGCTCGTCCACGCCTCCACCCCGCGCCGGCTTTATGACATGTTCCCGCAGTCGATCGAAGTGCAGATGATGCACGAAAACGCCGGCGACTTCTGGTGCATCGGCGAGAACATCGAGGTGCCGGACATGGAAAAACGCCGCCCGCGCAAGGATGCCAGCCAGGCCTTCGGCGGCGACGCCAAGGAAGCCCGCCGCATCGTCAACCTCACCGACGATTCGGAAAAACCGCTCGGCGAATGGAACACCATGGAAATCGTCTGCAAGGGCGATGAAGTCATCGTGCACGTCAACGGCACGCTCGTGAACCACGGCAGCAAGAGCACCGCCACCTCCGGCAAGATCGCCCTGCAGGCGGAAGGCTCCGAGGTCGAGTTCCGCAAGGTGGAACTGACCCGACTCAACGCGGAATAGGCACCGCGTGAAACCCGGGGCGATGTGTCAGTCCCGCCCGGCCGCATCACCGGACTCCGCATTGAGAATCTCCCGGCTGCGGACCAGCGCATCATCGAAGTGCGCGACCAGGTTCGCCCGGCCGATCACGTCGATGAACCCGGCCTTGCGCAGCATGTCGAGCGGCTGGCGGTGGAGGCCGCTGAGGATCACGGTGCCGCCGTGTTTCTGGAGTCGCTCGACCACGCTCTCCAGCGCGTTGAGCGCGGTGGCATCCATCGCCGGCACCAGATGCAGGCGCAGGATGAGCACCTTGGGCGGTTCCGCGATGCGCTCCATGGCGTCCTCCATCTTCTCCGCCGCGCCGAACAGAAACGGCCCGAAAATCCGATAAACCCGCACGCCCTCGGGAATCGCCTTGCCGGAAACCAGTTGCTCCGGCGATTCGAGCACGTCCGATTCGCACACCTGCGAAACCTCCGTGGTTTCCGAGACGCGCTTGATGAAAAGAATCGCCGCCAGCACCATCCCGACCTCCACCGCGATCACCAGATCGAAGACCACCGTCAGCGCGAAGGTGGTCACCAGCACCGCCG
>DATISV010000638.1:0-1848 GCA_035468505.1 Luteolibacter sp.
AGTGTGGCGTTGAGCCCGGCGGGCGGAGTCACCGCCTCGATACCGCGGAAGTCGCGGAGTTTCGCGGACAGTTCGGAGAGTTCCGGCGGGGTTTCGATGCCGAGGCCGGCGAGCGAGGAGGCGTCGAGCGCGTGGAGTTTCGTTTTGCCGGGAAACTTCGGATCGATCAGTGCGGCGAGGTGGTGGAGGATGCGGCGCACGCGGCCGGCGGGCAGCTTGAGCGCGTCGCCGTTCGGCAGTGGCGCGTAAACGTGCGCGGTGTCCGGGCAATGCAGTGTTTCCTCCAGGAAATCACCCTCCAACAACTTCGCAAGTATCGGCAACAAGTCGTGGCGCTCGCCGCCCACATCGAAGCCGACCGACAGGCTGAACCATCCGCCGCCGGAGGCTGCCAGGGAACCGTCCCAGCGATCGGGATCGGCGTCGAAGACGCGGTGGCCGACGTTGTCGTCGATGGTGAGTTGCCAGCCGAGGGATTCGAGGCGCTCGACCATCTCGCCGCGGAACTGGTGCCAGAAGTGATCGACATCGATGCGCGAGGGATCGGGAAACCAGCGGTCGCGCGCGGGCGCGTGTTTGTTGTCCCGAGATTTCAAATTGAGCAGGAAGCGCCAAGCGGAGTTCGACTGGAGCGACGAGAGACCGGTTTCGGATAGCTGGCGCGCGGCGGTGTTTTCCGCGGCGGCGGAGTGTTCGAGGGTCGCGCGGCGGCCGTCGGGCAAAATGATTTCGCTGGTCCAGTCCGGCATCGATCCGCGCAGCGGGCTACGATGGATGTCGTAGATCACGGTGGCCTCGGCGAAGATCCAGCGGTCCACGTCCGGCTGGCCGAGCGATTGGAGCAACAGTTTTGAAGCACGGTCCACCGGTTCGCGCACGACGTGGAGTTCGAACGACGGCTGCGGGGAAATGCGCGGCAGGTTCGCCGACGGAGCGGCAGGTTGTTCGCGCTGCAACTCGGCGGCGACGGCGGCCTTCACGCTGTTTCCCGAAAAACGCGCGAGGTCGCGTTCCTTCTCCGCCTTCATCAATAACGCGGCGGCGTGATGGCAGAAATTCCCGACCTCGCAGGAGCACGAGGTTTCAAAATCCCACGCGCCATCGTCTTGCCAGAAGACCACCTCGGTTTCCTCGCCCGCCACGCTGGCGAGCAGCACGAACGAACCGGGTGCGGCCTCGTCCAGCCGCGGTTCGCGCACTTTGGAAACAAAGGCGCGCGCGGCGGTCAGCACCTCGTCCTCGAAGCGGTTCTTCCACTTCGCGGACTGGAAAAATTCGGCGGCTTGAGGATCGGACGGCACGGCGAGACAGGTTCGGGCTACACGTGGATCAATGACAGCACCGCGTCTTTCAAAGCTCCTGCGACGCGTTGGATCCGGAAATCGATCGGTGCGAGGATGCCGTCCGGAGTTAAAATCAAATTCCCCTGGTGGGTATCGGACACGACGACGGAGCGGGCGGGATCAAACCAAGCCGTTTCACCCAGCGCACTGAACCGTTTCCATCCCGTACTTTCGAAAAACGTCTGGATTTGCGCGGGCTCCGCCGGTGATCCGGCAACGGCTTCCTGCACCATCACCAGGCGGATGCCGTCCGTGAAATCCACGGCGCCGACAATCTCCACCTGGTCACCGAATATCCCGTTGTGCAGGTTCCACCTCTCGAAGTACTCATGCGGGAGACAACGGGGATCGCCGTCCGGTCGGTAAATCACTCGGAGTCCGTAGAAATTTGGGTAGGCGAGTTTGTAGACTCGCTCGCCGACGAACCAAACTTCATGCTCGTCACCAAATGCGTCCGGCTTGGCATCACAGCAACCCGGCAAGTCCATCCAGAACTCGTTTTCGT
>DATISV010000639.1:0-3501 GCA_035468505.1 Luteolibacter sp.
AGCCGCAGGAGATATCGAGTTGGTGGAACCAGGCCCAGCCGATGCAGATGGCGAAGACGCAGACGAGACCGGCGAGCGTGAGAATGGCTCCCTTGCGCAGGATGCCGAGCGTGAGACACAGCCCGGCGACGATCTCGAACCATGGCACGGTGTAGGCGGCGAGCGCGTCGAACGGCGGACCGACGATCTTGTAATTCGCCACGTCGCGCGTGAAGCGGTCGAGCCCGCCGACGAAAACCTTGTAACCGCCGCTGTAAAGAAACCAGACGCCGAGCAACACCCGCAAGGTGACCGCGCTGATTTCGCCGACCGTCGTTTTTCTCATCGTTGGCCGGATTAACCACCGGCCTCCCCCGCCCTGCCAAGCCGAAAGCCGCCAAACGGGCGGTTCAAGGAGCGGCGGAGCATGTCCCCCGAAGCCCATGGAAAGCCAATGTCCGGCGCATCCGCTCATCTCATTGCCAGATTATGGACATCGGCGAACACGTTTCGCCGCTCCCCGGCCCTTGACTTGACGCGCATGCCAGGCCGGGCAAACCGATCGGCGCGCCGGGAGCAAAGCGTGCTTGTCGCAACTCCATGCCGCTGATAGTCCGTTAGCCGATGAGCGACTGGTTTTATACAAAAGGCGGGCAGCAGCAAGGCCCGGTAAGCTTCGAGCAACTTACAAAACTCGCGACCGACGGCTCGCTCGATCCGGATAAGGAAATGGCCTGGACCTCCGGCATGAGCGATTGGAAACCGATGTCCTCCATCGAGGGAATTGCCAGCGCGCCGGCCGCGACGGCACCCGCGCCCGCCGCGGACCCATCCAACCCCTACGCCGCGCCCGGCAGCGGGTGGGTCGAGCCTGAGGTCGCTCCTGGAACGTCGCTGGAGGAAATCGTGCCCGGCAGCGACCCGATCGGCGTGGGCGATTGCGTGAAACGCGGCTTCGAAATCACCAAGCGCCATTTCGGCACCATCTTTCTGGTGGGACTCACGTATCTCGTGGTGACCATTGTAGCGGGCTTGGTGTTCACCGCCATGGACTCGGCCTTCGGATTCACTCCGAGCCAGGTCAATTTCCAATCCGATGAACAAAACTTCTTCAGCCAGATCAATTGGACCGCCACCGGTCCTATCGACGGCATTCTTTCCAACGTCCTCTCGATTTTCCTATCGCTGGGTCTGGTGCGCATCGGGCTCAATCTCGTCTCGGGCCACGATGTCTCGGTGGCGATGTTGTTCGGCGGCGGGCGCAAGCTGCTGCCGGCGATCGGCGCGTCCATCCTCTTCGGCCTGATGGTGGGTGTGGGCATCCTGCTGCTGATCGTTCCCGGCATCTACCTGGCGCTGCGTTACGGGCAGTTCATGAACGCGATGGTGGACCGCGACCTCGGCGTGCTCGACTCGCTGCAATACAGCTCCAGCATCACCACCAACAACCGCCTCAACCTGTTCCTGCTGGCGCTGCTTTCGATCGCCATTTTCATCGCCGGCGCACTGGCATTGATCGTCGGATTGATTTTCGCCTACCCGGTCATCTGGATGAGCTGGATGGTCGCCTTCCGCTGGATGCAGTACGGAAACCGCGTGACACAGGACCATCCCGGGACGACGGTGCCACTGCTCCGGAATTGAACCCGCCATGAAGCCGAAGCCGCAACAGCACCTTGAACCGTCCGCGGAATCGCGCGAGGCGGAGAATCAGGCGCGCATCGCGCGGGAAAAACGTCTCGTCACGATGATGGGGCTCGGAACGTTTTGTGCGGCGGCGGGTTTTTTCATTTATCTGGAGCTTTCCCGGCCCGTCGCCCCTCCGCAGCCGGAAACCGCCGTCCAGACCAAGCAGGTGGAACCCGTAGCGGAAACTCCAATTGCTCAGGAAACGACGCCCGAGCCGGTCGTCGAAACCGAGGTGCCGGAAATCATCCCCGATCCGGCCGAGCCAGCGGCTCCCGAGCCGCCACAGGTGGCCGTCATCGAGCCGCCCGCGGAGCCGGAACCGCCCGCCCCGCTGGCAGGCGAGGCACCAATCCTGCTCACCGGCATGGACTCGACACGCGAGGCCGCCGCGCAACGCGACGCGAAACTGCTCGAAACCACCATCGAACACGGCGCATGGAACGCCTACCGCGCGCTGCTCGCCGAATCGATCCAGGCCGGCCTCGCCGACCTGCGCCAGGGCAGCGGCCTGACGCGCTTCGACGAAGTTTGGAAACAACCGCTGCTTTACCGCGCGCTGCTGCGTTGGAAAACGCTCGGCGCGTTCAAGGAGGCCGCCCTCGCCCGGCAGGTGCCGGATCTCTACTCCGCCCCGTTCCTGCTGTGGCTGCTGGACCGGCCGCTGGCGATGGAGGAATTCCTGCTCACCATCCGCGCTGAGGACGACTCCGCGAAGGTGCTCGATTTCCTGATGGATGCCTGGGCGCGGAACGAGGAACTGCGCGAAAAGTATTACCCGCTCGCGCTCGCCTGCGCCGTGGTGTTCGACCAACCGATGTCGATCCCCCACCCGATCGGCGGCGAATACGGCACCGAGGCGATGGTCGATCCGATGGCGCGGTATTTCTGGTATGTGGAGAAAAACGAGGCCGGCAAGCTCGCCGCACCCGTCCACCGCACCGCCGCCCGCGACCTCGTCTGGGTGGTGTGCGCGCCGGTGAGCACCTCGGAACTCGATTGGGCCATCGGCAATCTCCACATGCACCGCAAGCGCTGGGGCGAGACCTACGGCATGATCGAGTATCTCATGGAACGCGCCGTTGAGGGCGAGAACCCCTACGAGGAATACAGCTTCGCCGAGATCGAGAAACACGGCGGCATCTGCGGCGATCAGACGTATTTCTGCGTCAACACCGCCCGCGCCCAGGGTATCCCGGCGATGGGCCTCAGCGGCGAGACCAGCATGGGCGGCCACGCATGGGCCGGCATCAAGCTCGACGACCGAGAATGGACCACCGCGGTCGGCCGCATCGGCGGCGTCTCCAAGGGCGAGGCCTACAACCCGCAGACCGGCGGCCGCATCACCGAGCAGGAAATCCTCCACTGGAACGACCGCGCCCATCAAAGCCCGGCCACCACACTCAAGGTGATGCGCCACCTGTGGCTCGCCGATTTCCTCGGCGACTCCGACGACAAGGATGTCCAGGCCGAGACCATCCGCCTCGCCAACCGCCTCGGCGGGTCGTTCACCGAAACCTGGCAGGCGCTCTATCAGGTCCTGATCCGCGAAACGGAAATGACCGGCGAGCCGTCCGCCCCGGCCAACCTCGACGAGTGGAAATCCTTCGCCGGCGATGTCCGCCGCGAGTTCAAGGACAACCCGCGCATGGCCACCATCGCACTCAGGGCGGAAAACGAATATATATTTCCCTACATCACGCTCGAAGACGCCCGCCGCGTGCTGCTGCGCGAACGCCGCCGCATCGACCGCGACTCCGCCGAGCAGGCCGACCTCGTCGCCGCCTCGCTCAAGCGCGAGGCCGACCTCATCCGCCAACGTGGCGGCGACACGGC
>DATISV010000640.1:0-1886 GCA_035468505.1 Luteolibacter sp.
CGTCCGCCTCTCGTTCGCCCCCTGGCATCCCCAGCCACGTTGCCAGCCCCCAACTCCCCAGGATCGCCACCACCGCCGGAGTGACAGCCAGCACACCGACCACACCTCCGGCAGGGACACTTTGGCTTGGATGACGGATGAAGGGCATTGACCGGAGTTCACACCACTACGAAGGACACGTCACCCTTGGCCGGGAGCGGGGCTTTGGAGTTTCAGAGACGGGCGAGGATTTTCTCCACGGCGGCCTCGGGGGTGAGGTGGTGGAGCGAGCGGAGGATTTCGGGTTTGCCGTGCTCGATGAATTCGTCCGGCCAGGCGATGCGCTCGACGGGGGTATGGATGCCGGCACTGTGGAGGTGGTCGATGACGGCGGCTCCGAAACCGTGGAGCATGACGTGATCCTCGAAAGTGCAGAGGACGCGGCATTGTTTCGCAAAACGCTCGATGACAGCGGTGTCGAGCGGTTTGATGAAACGCGGGTTGATCAGGGCGACGGAGAGTCCGTGTTTTTCTAACAGCACTTTGGATTGCTCCGCCATCTCGAACATGGTGCCGAGACCTAACAGCGCGACGTCGGTGCCCTCGGCGACGACCTCGGCCTTGCCGATTTCGAGAATCTGCGGCGGGCGGGCGGCAGGCGTTCCGCGGATGGGTCCGCGCGGGTAGCGGATGGCGGTGGGACCGGAATCGTGCGCGGCCATGGTGTGGAGCATGTCCACGAATTCCTGCTCGTCCTTCGGCTGCATGTGGACGATGCCGGGGATGTGGCGGAGGTAGCCGATGTCGAACAGCCCGTGGTGGGTGGGGCCGTCGTCGCCGGAGAGACCGCCGCGGTCCATGCAGAGGCGCACGGGGAGGTTTTGCAGGGCGATGTCATGAATGATCATGTCATAGGCGCGCTGCATGAAGGTGGAGTAGATGGAAAGAAACGGCCGAAAACCCTCGGTGGCGAGACCGCAGGCGAACAGCGCCGCGTGCTCCTCGGCGATGCCGACGTCGAAGTACCGGTCGGGCAGCTCGTTTTTGAAAATCTCGAGTTTGGTGCCGCCGGGCATGGCGGCGGTGATGGCGGTGATCTTGGGATCCTTCTTGGCGAGGTCGGTGACGGTGCGTCCGAAGATGTCGGAGCAGGTGGGAGTGGGCGATGAGCCGGTGGAGCCGTCGTCGATCTGATAGGTGCCAAGGCCGTGGAATTTGCCGGGGTTTTCGATGGCGGGTTGGTAGCCGCGGCCTTTTTCGGTGATGATGTGGAGCACGACCGGCTCGTGGAGCGTCTTGAGGTGCTCGAAGGTGTGGACGAGCAGCGGGAGGTCGTGACCGTCGATGGGGCCGAAGTAACGCAGGCCGAATTTCTCGAACAGGACGTTTGGGAAAAGCAGGTTCTTGGCGCTTTCCTCCATCTTGTGGGCCAGCGTGCGGGCGGCCTTGCCGGCGACTTTTTCCACGAAGTCCGCGGCCTTGGCGCGCACCGAGGCGAAGGTGTGGTGCGTCTGGAGGTCGTTGAAGTAGCGGGCGATGGCGCCGACGTTCTTGTCGATGGACCATTCGTTGTCGTTGAGGACGACGATGAAACGGCGGGTGGTTTCAGCGATGTTGTTGAGGGCTTCGAGAGTGGGGCCGCAGGTGAAGGCGGCGTCGCCGGCGACAGCGACGACATGGTTGTCGCGGCCGGCGAGGTCGCGGGCGGCGGCCATGCCGAGCGCGGCGGAGAGGGCGGTGCCGGCGTGGCCCGCGCCGTAAGCATCGTGTTCCGATTCGGAGCGCAGCAGGAAACCATTGAGGCCCTGCCAGGTGCGGATGGTGTGGATGCGGTCGGCGCGGCCGGTGAGCATCTTGTGGACGTATCCTTGGTGGGAAACGTCGAAGACGAACTTGTCCGCAGGCGT
>DATISV010000641.1:0-5176 GCA_035468505.1 Luteolibacter sp.
ATGGAAAAACGCGAGAACGTCCTCAGCGTGCCGCGTGAAGCCGTGCATGGCGGACCCGCCAACCGCCATGTCTATGTGAAACACATGACCATCCCCCACGCCTTCGACCGCGTGAGCGTGCGGACCGGCCTGTCGAACGACGAACGCGTCGAGATCCTCGACGGACTGTTCCCCGGCGACGAGGTGGTCACCCGCGGTTCCTACTCGCTCGGTTTCGCCGGTGCCGGCGGCGGACCCTCGCTCAAGGAAGCGCTCGATGCCGCCCACGGCCACGAGCACAACGAGGACGGATCGGAAATGACCGCCGATCAGAAAGCCGCCGCCGAAACCACCGGAGGTCACGACCACCACGTCCCAAGCCTGCGCGAAATCTTCTTCATGGCCGCCACCGGCATCCTCGCTATTCTGTTAGCGATCACCTCGCTGCGCCGCCGCCAGCCCGCCGACGAAACCGCCGAACTTTCCTGAGCCCATGCTGAACCACCTCATCCGCTGGTCGCTCCGGAACCGCGCGATCATCCTCTTCGCCTCGCTGCTCATCCTCGTCCTCGGTTTCAAGACCGGACGCGAGCTGCCGGTCGAGGTGTTGCCGGACCTCACCAAGCCGACCGTCACCATTCTAACAGAAGCGCCCGGACTCGCACCGGAGGAAGTCGAGGCGCTGGTCACCCAGCCGATCGAATACGCGCTGATGGGCGTCAACGGCCTCACCCGCCTGCGTTCGACCTCCGACATCGCGCTCTCGCTCACCTTCGTCGAGTTCGAGTGGGGCACCGACATCTATCTCGCACGCCAGTTCGTGCAGGAGCGCCTGCAAGTCGCCCGCGAGTCGCTGCCGGAAGGCGTGCAACCCTATCTCACGCCGGTCGCCTCGCTGATGGGCGAGGTGTTGCTAATCGGGGTGAAAAGCACCGACGGCCAAACCGCGCCGATGGATGTGCGCACGGTGGCCGATTGGACCATCCGCATGCGTCTCCAGGCCATTCCCGGCGTCGCCGAGGTGCTCAACATGGGCGGCGGCGTCAAGCAGGCCCAGGTCCAGCCCGATCCCTGGCGCATGCAGGCCAACGGCGTGACCATCGAGGAACTCGAACAAGCCGTGCGCGAAGCCACCAGCAACACCACCGGCGGCTTCATCGACAGCGGTCCGCAGGAAATCATGGTGCGCAACCTCGCCATGAGCGTCGAACTCGACGACATCGCCAAAACCATCATCAAGATGTCCAACGGCCGCCCGATCGCGATCTCCGATGTCGCCAAGGTCGCCTGGGGCACCGAGCCGATGCGCGGAGACGCCGCCATGGATGGCGACCCCGGGGTGATCATGAGCGTGGTGAAATCGCCGGGATTCGATACGATCACCCTCACGGAAAAAATCGAGGCCGCCATCGCCGAACTGAAACCTTCATTGCCCGACGGCGTCGAAGCCACCGTGTTGTTCCGCCAGCGCGACTTCATCGACAGCGCGGTGGGCAATTTGAAAAAAGCGATCATCGAAGGCGCGGTGATGGTCACCGTGGTGCTGCTGCTCTTCCTGATGAGCCTGCGCACCACCTTCATCACCCTGATGGCGATGCCGCTCAGCTTCGCGGTCACGCTGCTCACCTTCAAGTGGTTCGACCTGAGCGTGAACAGCATGACCCTCGGCGGTCTCGCCGTGGCCATCGGCATGGTCGTCGATGACGCCATCGTCGATGTCGAAAACGTCTTCCGCCGCCTGCGCGAAAACGCCCGCCTCAAGGAGCCGTTGCCGAAGCTCGAAGTCATCGCGCTCGCCTCCGGCGAGGTGCGCAACTCGATCTTCTACGCCACCGTGCTCATCGTCCTCGTCTTCATTCCGCTGCTCGGCCTCACCGGCGTCGAGGGCAAGCTCTTCGCCCCCATCGCCATCGCCACCATCATCAGCATGATCGCATCGTTCGTGGTTTCTCTCACAGCGATCCCGGTTCTTTGCTCGCTGGTGCTGCGGACGAAACCGAAGGACGATCCGCACGCCCACACCGACAACCGCTTTGTCCGTTTCCTCAAGTGGCTTCTAAAAACCACCATCCTGCGCCTCAGCCTGCGGCAACCGGCGATCGTGTTGGCCGTCGTCTCCATGATGCTCGCCGCAGCCCTCATGCTCTACCCGCAGATGGGCAAGGACTTCCTGCCCGCCTTCCACGAGGAAACCGCCGTCGTCACCACCGGCGCGGCGCCCGGAACCTCGCTCGCGGAAATGCAGCTCATCGCCAAATCCGTCGAGGACCAGATCCGCCAGGTGCCCGAGGTGAAACACATCGGCCGCCGCATCGGCCGCGCCGAACGCAGCGACCACGTCGTGCCCGTCAACAACGTCGAGTTCGACATCGACTTCAAGAAGAACGCCGGCGGCCGCCCGCTCAAGGAAGTGCTCGAGGACATCCGCACCCGCATCAAGACCGTGCCCGGCACCTTCAGTATCATCTCCGGTCCGCTCTCCCACCGCATCAGCCACCTGCTCAGCGGCGTCACCGCGCCGGTTGCGGTCAAGATCTTCGGACCGGATCTGCAAACCATCACCGCCATCGGCGCGCGGGTTCAGGAAGTCGCCCGGACCATCCCCGGCCTCGAGGACGCCAAGCTCGACATGCAGGCACAGATCCCGCAGCTCCGCATCAAACTCGACCGCGAGCGCGCGCTCGCCCACGGCGTTTCCCCTGGCGAGCTGAATGCCGAGCTTTCCACGCTGTTGGGCGGCTCGATCATATCCCAGCTTCGCGAAAACCAACGCACCATCGACCTCGCCATCCGCCTGCCGGAGGAATGGCGCGGCGACGCCGAAACCATCCGCAACCTGCCGATCCACACTGTCACCGGCGACCACATCCTGCTGCATCTCGTCGCCGACGTGCGCGAGGCCACCGGCCCGAGTTCGGTCTATCGCGAGAACACCCAGCGGAGATATGTCGTTTCCATCAAGCCTACCGCACGCGATGTCGGCGAGTTGGTGAAACAGTTGGAGGAAAAGGTCCGCAGCAGCGTGCCGCTTCCCGAGGGCGTGTTCATCAGCTACGAAGGCGATTTCCAGGCCCAGCAGGCCGCGGCGAGACGCATCGCGATCCTCTTCGCCGGGGTGCTGGTGGTGATTGTGTTACTACTGTGGTCGTATTTCCGCAGCCTCATCCTCGCCGGCCAGGTGCTGCTCAACCTGCCGCTCGCCCTGATGGGCAGCCTCGCCCTCACCTGGCTGTTGGCCGACAACATCAACATCGCCACCTTGGTCGGCTTCATCGCCGTCGGTGGCGTCGCCGCGCGCAACGGCATCATGATGATCTCCCACTACCTTCACCTCATGAAACACGAAGGCGAGGGATTCACCCATGCCATGATCGAGCGCGGCACACTCGAACGCTTCCTGCCCGTCACCATGACCGCGCTCTCCGCGGGCATCGCACTGGTCCCCTTCGTCATCGCCATGGGCGATCCCGGCAAGGAAATCATCAGCCCGGTCGCTGTCTGCATCGTCGGCGGACTGGTCACCTCCACCCTGCTCGACTTCGCCGTCACGCCGGCCGTGTTCCGCCTCTTCGGCAAAAAGGCGGCCCTGAAGGCGCTCTCGCTCAACGCGCCCGCCACCCATTGAATTCTCTCACCAACACCAAACCAACAACCATGAAAAACAAACTGAAACTGACCACCACCATCCTGCTCGCCCTGTTCTCCAGCCCGCTCGCCTTCGCCGCGGACGATCATGATCACGACCACGAGCACGAAGAGCATGTCACGCAGGGCCCCAACGGCGGCCACGTCATCACGTCCAAGGCCGGCTTCTCCTTCGAGGTCACCGTGGACAAGGAGCGCAAGGCCCGGATTTTGTTCCTCGACAAGGAAAACAAAGCCGTCGCCCTCGGCGAACAAACCATCACCGGCATCGCCGGCGAACGCTCCGCCCCGACCAAACTCGCCTTCGCCAAAGGCAAGGACGCCGATGCCAATGTTCTCATCTCGGACAAACCCCTGCCCGCCGGTGCCCACATCCCGATGATCCTCACGATCAAAACAGCCCCCGACGACAAAGCCGTCACCGAGCGCTTCGAGCTGCACCTGCATTGAACGGAGTGGCTGCCTACTGGCAGCCATGAATCGCATTCGCGGCTTTCCAGCCGCAATCGGGCGGCTTGAAAGTCGCCCATGCGATTCATGGCGGTTCCAAGCCGCCACTCCATGCCTGCGCCGGAATATGCCCTTGCCGCACGGCTCTTATCGAAGTAATCATTTCCGGAGATGCGCAAATTGATGGCCACCATTCTCGCGATCTGTTTCGGGATCCTGCTTCCCGCGGCAGCCATGCCGGCGCGTGTCTGTTTGCTCGACCCCTCGGAACGATCCGAGAATTGCTGCAACACCTGCACCACCGGCCGTCAGGATTGTTGTGCGGATCTGAAGACCCTCCCGGATGCGCCCATGCCGGGAGGGAATTTCGAAACCCCGGCATTTGTCGGCTATGCCATCCCGCGGATCATTGCGGAATTGCCCGGCATCCATGAATCCATCGCGCCGCCACCCTGGCATGCGCAACCACGGACCGGAATCGGTCCGCCCGCGGCCCGCTTGGCCGTGTTGAACGTCTGGAGACTTTGAGGCGCCTGCCCTGCAAGCGTCATGCGCCGCGTTTTCACGCGACGCACAATCCCTTCGCCTGAGGGGTGTCTAAATCCATTCGTTCCAAAACGTGAAATCGCTAACAACTCTTCAAACACTCACATCGCGCGCGAAGAAACCCGACGCGCCGGCCAAACGGCTGCCCGCCTGGGCGATTCCCGCGGGAATCCTGTCGGGATTCTGCATCCTGTTCCTGATTCTGTTCGGCGACCGGCTCCTGCCGGCACCGAATGTCGATGTGGCACCCGTTCTCGCGACCACGGCGGATGCCCAAAACCCGGCCTCAAACCCGGTGTCCACCGACGGTGCGGCCCTGTTCCAAGCCAGCGGCTGGATCGAACCCGCGCCTCTGCCGATCAAGGCCACCGCTCTGATCGATGGCGTGGTGGACAAGGTGCATGTGCTGCCCGGCGATCCGGTCAAACAAGGCCAATTGCTCGCCACGCTCATCGCCGACGACACCCGGCTCGCCCACACCGCCGCCGAACACAAGCACCGGACGCTGCAAGCCGCCCTGAACGCCCATCTCTCCACCAGCGCCGCTACCGAAAAG
>DATISV010000642.1:0-2243 GCA_035468505.1 Luteolibacter sp.
GACGTCATGCTCAACGAGATGATCGACTTCGGTGGCGGCGTCACCGGCATGGCCCTCAACCTTGAGGAAAGCGAAGTCGGTGTCGTGTTGCTTGGCGACTACGCCGCGGTCACCGAAGGAGCCGAGTGCAAAACGACCGGCAAACTTCTCTCCGTGCCCGTCGGCGAAGCCGTGCTCGGCCGCGTGGTCAACGCGCTCGGCGAGCCGATCGACGGCAAGGGCGACATCGCCGCCGCGGCCTATTACCCGATGGAAAAAATCGCTCCCGGCATCATCAAGCGGAAGTCGGTTTCCGTTCCGGTGCAGACCGGCATCATGTCCGTGGACGCAATGATCCCCATCGGCCGCGGCCAGCGCGAGCTGATCATCGGCGACCGCGCCACCGGCAAGACCACCATCGCGGTGGACACCATCATTTCGCAGGCGCAGCAGAACAAGGCTGCTGAAAACGGCAAGCTTCAGAACCACAAGCCGCTATATTGCATTTACGTCGCCATCGGCCAGAAGCTCTCCAACGTCGCCCGCACGCACAAGATTCTCGAGGACGCCGGCGCGATGGAATACACCACCATCGTTTCCGCCTCCGCTTCGGACGCCGCGGCGATGCAGTATCTCGCGCCTTACGCCGGTTGCGCCCTTGCCGAATACCTGATGGACAAGGGCCAGGACGTGCTAATCGTTTTCGACGACCTTTCCAAGCACGCCGTCGCTTACCGCCAGGTCTCTCTCATCCTCCGCCGCCCCTCCGGTCGCGAGGCGTATCCCGGCGATGTGTTCTATCTTCACAGCCGCCTGCTGGAGCGTTCCGCCCGCCTTTCCGAAGCCGCGGGTGGCGGTTCGCTCACCGCGCTGCCGATCATCGAGACCCAGGCCGGCGACGTTTCCGCCTACATTCCGACCAACGTGATCTCCATCACCGACGGCCAGATCTATCTGGAAACCGACCTTTTCTATCAGGGCATCCGTCCCGCCATCTCGGTGGGTCTCTCGGTGTCGCGTGTCGGTTCCGCCGCGCAGACCAAGACCATCAAGTCCGTGGCCGGCACCACCAAGCTCGACCTCGCGCAGTTCCGCGAGTTGCAGGCCTTCGCCCAGTTCGGCTCGGACCTCGACGCCTCGACCAAGAAGAAACTCGACCGCGGTGCGCGCATCGTAGAACTCTTCAAGCAGAACCAATACAGCCCGCTGGGCATGGAAATGGAAGCCATCTATCTATTCGCCATGCAGAACGGCTACTTCGACGACGTGGCGGTTTCCGACGTGAAGCGCTTCCAGGCCGCCATGGGCGAGTTCTTCTCCACCCGCAAGAGCGAGCTGCTCGACAGGATCCGCAACGAGAAACCCGATCTCAAGAAGGACGCCGCCATGGTCGATGCCGTCAAGCAGGCCATCGAGGACTTCAAGAAGAGCTGGAAGTAATCCATTCTGGTCTCTGGTTTCTGGTATCTAGCATTTCTATCACATGGCCAACCTCCGCGACATCCGCCGCCGCATCAAATCGGTAAAGAACACCGCGCAGATCACCCGCGCGATGCAGCTTGTCGCGGCTGCCAAGATGAAGAAGGCGCAGGACCAGGCGCTCGCCGGACGTGAATACGCCCAGCGTCTCACGCAGGTGCTGTTCGACATCCGCAAGAACTTCAACGAAGAGTCCCATCCGCTGCTCGACAGGCGCAATGGCGGCCGCGAGCTGGTGCTGGTGATCTCCACCGACAAGGGGCTTTGCGGTCCGCTCAACACCAACCTCGCCAAGGCCATCCGCGCCCACACCTCGCCGGACGCCCACTTCGTCACCGTCGGCCGCAAACTCCGCACGATGTGCGAGAAACTCGGCAAAAAGGTCATCGCCGACTTCACCGTGAGGGATCCGGTCCCCTTCTCCCAGACCCGGCCGATCGCCCGTTTCATCTCCCAGCAGTTCCTTGACGGAAACTATGACAAGGTTTCCATCGCCTTCACCTCCTTCGTCAACACCCTGCGCCAGGATTCCAAAGTCGTCACCCTGCTGCCCATCCAGGGCCACAAGACCGGCGAGGACCAGGCGTTCGAAACGATCGGCAAGGGATTCTCAGCCGAGGACCACAAGAACGACCCGGATCACGACTACCTCTTCGAGCCCAATCCCGCCGAAGTGCTTGGCGCGATCCTCCCGCTTTATGTCAACTACGAGGTCTTCCAGGCGCACGTCGAGGCCCGCGCCTCCGAGCACTCCGCGCGGATGGTCGCCATGAAGTCCGCCACCG
>DATISV010000643.1:0-3574 GCA_035468505.1 Luteolibacter sp.
GATCGGCACACGCTGCATGTGCGTCATGCTGAGGCTCACCAGCATGAAGGCGGCGAGCAGGAAAAACATGATGTCGATGAGCGGGATGACCTCGATCCGGGCTTCATCGCCCTCTTCGCCGCTGAAATGCGATGTGAGTTTTACGGGCATGGTTGTTAGAAACCAGAGTCCAGAGTCCAGAGACAAGAGATCGGAGAGCCGTTGAAACGCGGGTTGGAAGATGGCGACATCTTAGTCTGGATTCTGGTTTCTGGTCTCTGGTTTCCTGGAAGCGAACGCTTCCAAATCGTGGCCGTGTTCCTTGGCGGAGTGGACGAGGAGTTCGCAGTGGTTGATCCAGCGCTCGAGCGAGCCGCGAAGCAGCGCGACGCGCTTGCGGAAGAAGTTGTAGGGCAGCAGGCAGACGATGGCGATGCCGATGCCGGCGGCGGTGGCGATGAGCGCCTCGGCGATGCCGCCGGAGACCTTGTCCGCGGCGAGCTGCTCGTCGCCGACGAACGAGAACGAGCCCATGATGCCGACCACGGTGCCGAACAGCCCGAGCAGCGGAGCGAGGGTGATCATGGTGCTGATGACCCACATGCGCGCCTCGGATTTCTCGATCAGGTGGGTGGCGTCGAGCTGCATCGCGGCGAGCATCGAGGTGCGCGCGTGGCTGATGCCCTCGGCGAGGTTTTTCAGGTAGGGATCGGTGGAGGTTTGCGAAAGCCGCCACGCGGTTTCGAAATCGCCGGTGCCGAGCGCCTGGCGGGCCTGTTCGTGGAGCGACGGGCGGACGATCGACTTGAGCCGCAGCCACCAGACGACGCGGTCGAGGATCACGCACAGGGCGAGGAAAAAGGTGGCGAGAATGGGCCACATGACCCAGCCGCCCTCGATGAAGGTTTCTACGACGATGTTGGCGGACACGGCGGCGGTTCTAGCGGATTCTAGCGAAGTTGGAAGACGATTGGCCGCCGGAGTTTCATGATGTCGCCGGGCGGGAATTTCCATTTGCGCACGGTGCGCACCGCCTCGTGGTCGAGCAGCGGCCAGGGCGACGGCTCGGCGGCATGGGCGGAGATCACGCGGCCGGAGCGGTCGATGGTGAACTCGACGACCACGGTGCCGGTCTGGCCCTTGCGGCGGCAGGTGACCGGGTAGTTTGGTGCCGGCATGCGGCCGGCGGCGAGGCGGGCGCTGGCGGACATTCCACTGCCGCTGCCGCCGGTGGCGGAGGACGAACCGCTGCGGCTGCCGGTGTTGGAGGAGGAAGTGCGGCTGGCGGTGGTGCTGCCGGAGCGCCGGGAGGATGCGGTGGCGCGCAGAGTGCCGCTTTCCGAAATGCGGGTGACGGCGGCGGGCTTGGGCAGATCGGGAATTTCCGGCAGGGGCGAAAATTCCGCCAGCTCGGGCAATTCGGGCGGGCTGGGCAGGAATTCCGGCGGCGTCTCGATGGCTTCCGGCATCGCGGCCGCGCCACCGCCGTCGCCGCTGCCTTCCGGCTGGCTGGCGTCCGGGATGTCGCCGAGGCTGAAATCGGCGTCGGTGAGGATGGTTTCCTCAAGGACGGGCGCGGCGGGCTGCGGGCGATCGTGATGCGGGACCACCACGCCCACGGTGCCGAAGCCGGCGACGCTCATCCAGGTGGCGAGCGTGCCGATGTTGAGGCTGTGGATAATGGATTGCATGTTCCGGGACGCGAGGTGGCCGGGGCATGATGCCCCGGCCGGGTTTTACTGGCAACCGATGGATGACATTTCTCAGAAAGTGGCTTCGAAGCCGCCGTAGATCATGCGGGGGGCGTTGGCCCGCGAGCCGAGGGGCGCGCGGCTGATGACGCCCCGTTCGTCGAAGAGGTTTTGGATGCCGCCAACCAGGCGCACGTTGTCGTTGAGCTGGTAGTGGCCGGTGAGGTCGAAGATGAGGAGCGAGTCGATCTTGCCGTCGATGGCGCTGGGATTGCCGGCGCGGACGTCGTCGTTGTAGCCGGTGCCCCACGAGGAGGAAACGTAGGAGGCATCGAGGTTGACGGCCCATTTTTCCATGACGAGCGAGACGCCGGTGGCGAATTTCCACTCGGGGATGTAGGGGATTTCGTTGCCATTGCGGCCGCCGGCGAAGGTGCCGGCACCGTTGGCGAGAGTGCCGGACATGCCGGCGAACTCCGCGTTGGTGTAGGTGAGGCTGGCGTAGAACGGCAGTCCGAAACCCCAGCCCGCGGCCTGGCCGTGGTCATACTCGACCAATGACTCGATGCCCCAGACTTCCGCGGCTCCGCCGTTGCGGCTGGGCAGGGTGCCCGCGCCGCCGGGGAGTTCTGGAGCGATGAGTTCGTCGAAATCGGTGAAGAAGCCGACGACTTCGGCGCGGAAGGCGTCTTGTTGGTGGCGGTAGCCGAGTTCGAAGCCGAGGCTTTCCTCGCTTTCGGTGCCGGCCGCGTAGCCGGACGGGTTGGCGGGCGACATGCCGCGGTAAATTCCACCAAAGACCGAATCGCAGTCGGTGAAATCGTAGTTGGCTCCGAGGCCGCCCATCACCAGTTCCTCGTCCACGGAGACGGAGGGACCGGCGGCGGGTGAGGATTCGAGATCCAACCACTCATAGCGGATGCCGGGACGCAGGGTGAGGCGGCCGATGGAAATCGTGTCCTCAATGAAGACCGCGGTGGCGAAGGCTTCCTGGCGGGTGATATCGGCGGGCGCGGTGCGACCGGCGAAATTGAAGCCACCGGTGCCGTTGGAGGCGTAGGTGGTGGTGACGTTGGTGCCGTCCTGATGATCGTAGTGGAGGCGCAAGCCAACGGCGAGGTCGTGTTCCAGCGAGCCGGTTTCGAAACGGATGTTCGCCTGATTCTGCCAGCCGTAGGCCTCGTGTTCGCGGAAGGCTCCGGCGTAGCGGATATTGCCGGGGCCGAGGCCGCGCAGCAGGTCGTAGCCGCCCGGCGTGAGCATGCCCTCGGCCACGTTGGTGGGCACGCCCGGAGCGTCGAGGCTGCCCAGCTTGTCCCAGGTGCGGTCGAAGGAATTGTAATACACCGCGCTTTCGAAACGCAGCGCGTCGCTGGGTTCCGCGATCCATTTCAGGTAGGTGCGCCAGTGCTCCGAATCGAACTCGTCATCGAAACTGGCGGCATAGCGGCGGTCCGGATCGGAATCGACGTCCTCATCGGTGAGACCGGTGTAGGACTCATTGGCGTCGAAACTGGTGTAGCCGACCTTGAGTTCCAAGCGCTGCTTGAGCGCGGTGTCGGGCTCCCAGAACAGCTTGAGCATCGGCTCGATGAGATTGAAACCGGTGTCATCCGAGCTGCCATCGATGTCGCGATAGCCATCGGTACTTTCGGCATGGAGTTCCAACAGATATCCCACGCGGCCGATTTCGGTTTCCTGGCTGTCGCCGAACCATGAATGCAGAAACAAGGTGTTGTCGGTGCCATAGGTGAAACGGGAATAAAACCGCGGATCGCCTTCCTCCGGGAAGCGCGTGGAAAGGTAGTTAACCACGCCGCCGGTGGTCTGCGGACCGTATTTCACCTGGCTCGATCCCTTGAGGAATTCGATGCCCGACATGCGGGCGGCCTTCGGAGCATAAT